>CAIKYI010000523.1 GCA_903831545.1 uncultured Methylobacter sp.
CTAATAATGGCGCTAATTTCCTGATCTACAGAGACTCCCTGATTGCCGGTTTCTTCGGCAAATAGACCATGCAAGGGCAGACCCAAAAAAAGAACTATGAGTAATCGGGGGATGTGGTGTGTTATGGTTTTTTTCAATTTAATTCTTCGTTGAATGTTCGTGATATAAATTAAGCGGTTGAATTATGAAAAACCTTTTTTAACAAGATAATCAGTATTTTGCTTCATGGTTTGGTTATCTGCAATTTTAACATCAACTCTGTCAATCGAGAAAATTTGACGCGGTTACGTATTTCAGGATTGTCATTCCGGCATGGTTTGCCGTCCATTGATCGATTTAAGCTTGTCATTCATGGTGCTGGATACCTGTTTTTCGGCGGATATGACCAGTTTTGTATAATCTGACCAAATAGAACTAAGGAAAAACTTATTTCCTGCAAATTTCTAAACGCCCTTTAAATCTGGGTACGCCGCTGTAATTTATGGGCGCGTTTTTGGATGAGCGCCTTTGCCGCATCTGCACCGATATGAGCTTCGCCACGTTTTCTGGCTAAATCCATTTGTTTTTCACGCTCCATGAACCGTAATTTTTGTTCAGGAGTGATTTTATCGTAACAATGCGGGCAACTGACGCCTTGCATATAGGTATCGCTGGCTTTATCTGTCTCGGTAATCGGTAAACGGCAAGCGTTACATTGGTCATATTTGCCTTTTTCAAGATTAAGGTTAACGGTTACCCGTTCGTCAAAAACAAAGCATTCACCTTCCCAGAGAGTTTCCTGGGCCGGTACTTCCTCCAGGTATTTAAGGATGCCGCCCTTTAGGTGATAAACCTCATCAAAACCCTGCTCCTTTAAAAACGCTGTGGACTTTTCGCAGCGAATACCGCCAGTGCAGAACATCGCGACTTTTTTATGAATTTCAGGATTAAGGTGTTCTCTTACATACTGCGGAAATTCCCTAAAGCTTACGGTATTGGGGTTGATGGCGTTTTTGAAAGTACCTACTTTAAATTCGTAGTCGTTACGCGTATCGACAAGGATAACTTCAGGATTGGAGATGAGTTCATTCCAGTCTTTGGGACTGACATAAGTTCCCACTACCCGTTTGGGATCAATACCGGCAACGCCCATGGTGACGATTTCATTTTTAAGTTTAACTTTGGCACGGTTGAACGGTGATAGGTCGGTTAAGGATTCCTTGTGGTCAATATCTGCTAGACGTGGATCATTTTTTAACCAATTCAGTACCTTGTCAATGGCAAGCCGAGACCCGGCTATAGTGCCGTTGATGCCTTCGTTGGCGAGCAATAATGTGCCCCTAACTTGATTGGCTTCCATGATATTTTGCAGCGGTAGCCGCAAAGCCTGGTGATTGTCCAGCGTGACGAATTTGTACAAAGCACAAACAACTATTTGAGACATTATTATTCCTTGGTGCGAAACGGAACGTAAATCCGCTGCAGAAAAAAAGTTGTGATTATACCTGAGGAAACTTTGTGGTTATAAAATTTATTAAAGTAGGAAGTGATCTATTGGTGTAACACAATTTTTGATCAGCGGCTAAAAAGTCATTTATATGATTTTAAGATGCTGATTACTATGAAAGTATCGGTGTTCGAACCCAGGTTTAAATACCGATACTTAATACTTGGTAGCAAGTCCTTTCAAAACAGACTAATCATATTTGATATATTTAAACCTTGGGTCATCGGGCGTTCCGGGTAAGGCGCCGGCTTCATTTCCGGGTTGCCACATGACTACTTCTTCTATTTTACGGGCCAATTCAAAATCCTTGTTAGTAATGCCTTTAGCCGCATGATTCATCAGCTTAACAATCACAAAGGCGTAAGAAACAGAAAGGTCAGGGTGATGAAAAGCGGCTTCAGCAAGGTGTCCAACGGTGTTAACAACCATCAACGTCGCTTTCCAACCACTGGTTTTGTATTTGCGTCGAATCCAGCCGTTTTCCAGATACCAGTTTGGCAATTCTTCTTTAAGGCGTTGTTCAACGTCTGCATCAGAATAGGTATCGTCGTGTGTAATTTTTCTCCAGCCCATGATTGATACCTTTTGTTATGAATGAGTTAAGGAACAGTTTTATTTTTTGTATTGGGCAATTGTCGGATCAGACAATGAAACTTGTCTGTTCACCAGGCAGTATTTAGTTCACAGGCTCAACATGCGTTGCTTCACAGCCGTGTTGATAAAAAACAAATGATGGCGTAAACGGAACGATATCAAGATTTAGGGTTGTTGTTTGTTGAAATTGCTTAACCGGAGCGGCTACGCTGTCGAGGAAATGAGTAACCAGTTGTTTAGTCAGTTGGTCTTGTGTTTCATCTGCACCCAAAGCAAAAGGATTTTCGTTGAGATTGGTTGCGTTTAAGGCTTGTTGCAAGGCGGATGTAGCAAAGTCCTGGATTTTATTTTCGAAATCACCAAAAATTTTCGGGCCTTTTTCGCGTTTTATACGTTCTATATCAACAGAGTCTGCGTAAACAAGAAATGCACCTTTAGCGCCTTGAGCCTCATTTTTACAGGCTCCACCATCCATGATTCTGACAAGGTTTAAGGTCTTGTTGTTTTTTATCAGTGTCATCGGTGGATTTTGACCTGAATTTTGTGCGGCTTGGTCTTTTATTGCCGGTAATTTGGTAATCACCGGCACGGCGCTGGGTTCCTGTTTAATCTCCTGGGTAGAACAAGCTGATAACGCAATAAAGGCGGCGCTGATTAAAATGTGTAAGCTTATGTTCATAAATTACGCTGTGTTGATATGTTGAGTTTTTAGTATTGTAATCTTTAACAAAAACGTGAGTTAAAAATCTGTTCGCTTGCGCTTTAAAATATACCATGATAAACAAAAAACAAAACCTGTTCGTTTTGAACGGAATGCCTCAATAGCCATTGATTTAAAGTTGCAGCAGTTTGTAAAGGTATTAAAAAATCACTTTACAAGTTTGTCATAAATCATTAAAAAGTGAATTTTAAGTTAATTTATTTACGACTATGAGAACATCTAAATCTGTATCAGATAAATCAGTGTCAGAAGTGGGTGCTGACAAAAGCAAAGATGAAGTTGACCTTGATATTGAAGGCTTCGATTTGGGCAATGAATATGTCGCACTTCCAAGTGAAAGTGAACGCGCTGCAAAAAAACTGGCCGCACGAAGAAAAATTGAACTTTATTGGGAAAAAAAACGCTTGCAGGAACAGTTAGGTGATTTCACTGACGAGGATATTGATTTTTAATGGTCATTTAACAATAGAAACGATTCTGGATGACGTGTTTATTGTAAAGCAACAACATTTTTCTCTACGTAACACCCTGTTGGGTAAGATTATTCGGCTTGGTGTAAGCTTTTGAACCAAGCCCAACAGATTATTCAATCTGGTTTGTACGTTTTTCGGTTAATATTGTCATCCGTAAGTGTATTTTTCTTTTTACAATTTGGATGTCATGACCATTTTCACCCCCGTTACAGCAGTCAATTTTTTTAAAAAATCGTGTTTGTTGATTTTTCTTGTTGGCGTTTTCAACAGCGCCTCGGCCAAAGAACCTCATTTTCTGATTCTTAATTATCATGATGTACTGAGTGCTGAAGATGCCCGACAATCGCTTAATAAAATGGATGTTGGTGTCGAGCACCTTGAACAACATCTAGGTTGGTTAAAAAGAAATGGCTATCAAATTGTCAGTGTACAAAATGTTTTTGACGCTGCATCGGGTAAAGCCCAGCTCCCTGATAAATCAGCATTATTAACCTTTGATGACGGATATCTGAGCTTTTATACCCGCGTTTTTCCGCTTTTAAAGAAATACCATTATCCAGCTACCGTCGCACTGGTGGGAACCTGGATGGACGGCAATGTTACGGCCGACGAGCCCGGCAAACCTTTGCTTAACTGGGAACAGATAAGGGAGATGGTACAATCCGGTTTGGTAGAAGTCGCCTCACACAGTTATGACCTGCATAAAGGGATAATCGCCAATCCGCAAGCCAATATGCAGGCCGCAGCGGTTACCCGTCTGTATGACGATCCGATGTTGATTTACGAAACCGATGCCGAGTATCGCGAACGCATCCGGGCAGCGCTGCAAAAAAGTGCCGAGTTCATCTTTCAACATGCCGGCGTCAGGCCAAGAGTCATGGTTTGGCCTTATGGGGAATATAACCAAATTGCAGTGCAAGCGTCTCGTGAAGCTGGAATGCCCATGACCATGGGGTTGATCGATGGCGTAAACACGCTGGCTGATATAAGCTCCCTGCATCGTTTGATTATGGTAGATAATCCCGATCTGAGCCAGTTTATAGAACTCGTCACTGTATTAAGAGCTGATTTGCCATTGCGGGTCGCTCATCTTGATATGGATTATCTCTATGACGAAGATCCCGTGCAAACCGAGCATAACCTTGATGTTGTGGTTCAACGCATTAAAGACATGCACATCAATACGGTCTATTTACAGGCCTATGCTGACCCCGATGGAGATGGTAATGCGGAAGCGTTATATTTTCCTAACCGCCATTTGCCGGTAAGACAGGATTTGTTTAGCCGCGTTGCCTGGCAATTAAAAACGGTTGCCAGAGTCAAAGTTTATGCCTGGATGCCAATTATGGCTTATCACGGCAAAGCGCCTGAATCCTGGTATGTTCAGGAATGGCGAGACGGAAAAGCGCAAAACTCCAGTCATATATATACCAGACTATCTCCGTTCAACCCTGAAGCGCGTCAGTATGTGGCTGAAATTTATGAGGACCTGGCCAAGCATTGTAGTTTTGATGGCATTTTATTTCATGATGACGGTATTTTGTCCGATTTTGAGGATGTGTCTCCGCTTGCCCTGCTTTATACAAAACAGGCTTGGGGCTTGCCCGATCAGTTTGAACAACTGCATTCGACCAGCAAAATGCGTATGGCCTGGGCGCAACATAAAACCGATTTGATTAACCAATTTACCGATGAACTCGCCAATCGTGTGAGGATTTATCGACCCGGCATCAAGACGGCACGAAATTTTTACGCGCTGCCATTATTAAAACCGTACAGCGAAGAATGGTATGCCCAGTCGTTTAAATCCTTTTTGGAACATTATAATTATGTAGCAATTGAAGCCATGCCCTTTATGGAAGAAGCTGAAAATCCCAAACAGTGGCTTACGCAATTGGTCAAAGCCGCAGCTAAAGAGCCTGAAGGTCTCAAAAAAACCGTATTCGAGTTGCAGGCAGTAAACTGGAAGCTCCACGAGAAAATTCCTATGCCAGTCTTTATCGAACAACTTGAATTACTTAAAAAGTTGGGCGTGACCAATATTGGTTATTACCCGGATAATGTTTTTCAGGATCAGCCGCGATTAAGTGATTTACAAAAACATTTTTCACTTCCCGTTCAGCATTGATCAGCTGTTTCTTCTTCATCGCAGGTGCAATCACAGGGGATTGCATTGACTATACTAAAAACTTATGAGTACTACATTACAAAACTTAAGCATTACTTTGCAGAACCAATGGCACCAGCTGGTCGCTGTTTGGGCGCCACTGGACGGCTCCATCGAAGGCTTTATTTATTACTATCCATTGTTTATGGCATATATTTGGATGTTTGGGGCGATTATTTTCTATTTTCGTCATGAGTGGCGCCAACAGGGCAATGCCGAACATTTGCCGGAGTTAAGTGCTTACCCGCCCGTTTCCATTTTGGTTCCCTGTTATAACGAGGGCGACAATGTCCGCGAAACCGTGGAAATTCTGTTGCGGCAAAAATATCCCAATTTTGAAATTATCGCCGTTAATGACGGCAGCAAAGATGATACTTTATCTATATTGCAGGAATTGGCTGCACAGCATCCTCAATTGCGCGTGGTCAATTTGCACACCAATCAGGGTAAAGCGATGGGCTTACGGGCTGCAGCTTTGTTGGCTAACAGTGAAATACTGGTTTGCATTGATGGTGATGCGTTATTGGCACCGGAAGCCATTGCGTGGATGGTGCGACATTTTCTTGATAATCCGGGGGTCGGTGCAGTTACCGGTAATCCGCGCATTCGCAATCGCTCTACCTTATTGGGTCGAATTCAGGTTGGAGAGTTTTCAGCGATAGTTGGCATGATCAAGCGTGCACAAAGATCTTACGGTCAGGTTTTTACCGTCTCTGGTGTTATAGCCGCCTTCAGAAAGTCTGCCTTGCATGATGTCGGATTCTGGAGCAACGACATGGTGACTGAAGATATAGATATCAGTTGGAAATTGCAGTTGGCGGGTTGGTCTATTTTTTTTGAACCGAATGCGTTGTGTTGGGTTTTGATGCCCGAAACCTTGCACGGTTTATGGAAACAACGCGTGCGCTGGGCACAGGGTGGCACTGAAGTGTTGCTACGCTATTTTCGTGCGCAGTTTCGCTGGTCATCGCGCGGTATGTGGCTGTTATACGGGGAATGTCTGATCAGTATTGTTTGGGCCTTGTTGATACTGTTACATCTACTCTACGCGCCGGTGGAACTGTTTACCGAATCAACCAATGAATCGCTGCATGATCTAAGTCCAAACTGGACCAGCATGCTATTAAGCCTGACCTGTCTTATACAATTTGGCGTTAGCCTGTTCATAGATTCAAATTACGAAGCACGAACCGGCGGTGTCGCACGCTATTATTACTGGATGGTTTGGTATCCGATAGTCTATTGGCTGATCAATGTCGGCACGACCATAGTCGGTTCATTTCAGGCAATAAAAAAGAAGCGTGGACAACGCGCTATTTGGGTTACCGTAGATAGAGGTTTGCGCGAAAAATGAAAGACTATATTATCAACGCACCTCAATTACAAAGCCTTCAAAAACGGGTAGGGGCCTTATTTGTCTGGGTTATTTGCTGGGTGATGTGGGTTTATCTGCTGATTCCATTGGTCACTTTAGGCAGTTGGGTATTGGGGGACAAGAAGTACATTAATGAAATGCGCTGGTTTGGCGGGTACAAAAGCCTGCTTGAATTGATGGAGATCTATTGCGTAACCCTGTTGGTAATGGTTGCGCTCTGGTTATGCTGGATCGTTTATCGCTTTTTAAAAAGTAAAGTAGTTATGCCGTCGGCGCATAAAGTGGTTAGCGATACCGAGTTGTGTGTGTTCTATCAGGTCAAAATTGATGAATTACAACAGTGTCGCGACGCAGCCATGGTTACTGTTTATTTTGATGATCATGGCAAAATAATTCAGCTGGATCCACATATTGACCGTACCTTTAGCTGATACATTTTTTTATTGCGCGGGAAATATAGCGCTTATATTTCCTTGATCAACCTCAGATTGCTGCTCATGAAGACCAACAGCGCTGTTCAAGATAAAACCAGAATGAAAAAACTCAAAATGCCAGGATCGAATGATATTGCCTGCGGAATCGATTTTGGAACCTCCAACACAACGGTAGCGCTTGCCCACGGAAGTGACGACCAAATAACTCTGGTTCCTGTTGAAGAGGAGCATTTAACCATACCTTCAACCATCTTTTTTCCAGCGGAAAGCTCAATGGTTATGTTTGGCCGCAAAGCGATTAATGCTCATGTCGCCCGAGAAGAAGGGCGATTTATGCGAAGTTTTAAGCGGGTACTGGGAACATCCCTCATGAAAGAAGGAACCCAGATTAGCGGAACAAAAACCAGGTTCGAAAAAATTATCGGCCATTTTATCGAGGATATAAAAAATAAAGCCGAGTTAGTGGTAGACAGAAACATTGAAAATGTGGTTGCTGGAAGGCCGGTGCATTTTGTCGATGGCAATGAAAAAGCGGACAAAGAGGCACAAATTCAGCTGGAAGCCATATTCGCAGCAGCCGGTTTTAACAATATTCGTTTTCAATATGAGCCTATTGCCGCCGCCTTTGCCCATGAATTGACCATGGGTGATACAGAACGATTGGCGGTCGTTATGGATATTGGTGGCGGTACCTCGGATTTTACGATCATGCGCTTATCGGAGCGCTATATCAAAAAACAGGATCGGCAGGAGGATATTCTGTCAAATGCGGGGATTCGGATCGGTGGCAATGATTTTGATCGGGCCTTGAGTCTGAAAAGTTTTATGCCCTTATTGGGCTTGGGTTCACTTTGGGGTAGCAAAGGCTTGGGTTTTCCAATAACACCTTTTTTTGATCTTTCTGAGCTGAGCAAAATCCAGTACATGTACACGCATAAATACAAAAGGGATTTAAGAGCATTAATTGGCCAATCAACTGATAAATATCTTACCCAAAGATTACTGTCAATTGTAGAAGAAGAGCAGGGTCACACCTTGATGGCCAGCGTTGAAGAAACCAAGATTCAGCTTAGCTCTTGCGAGCAAACAACAGCCGATCTTTCGTTCATAGAAGCTGGTTTGCAAGCGCATATCAAGCGGACTGAATTTGAAGAGAGTCTACAGGCGAGTATTGACAATATACAGATAACCATCAATGACTGCATAGGCATGGCGAATGTAAAAGCCGAAGACGTTGCTCTGGTGATTTTAACCGGTGGCGGGACAGCAATACCCATGCTTCAACAAATCACTCATCGTATCTTTCCAAACGCCGAAGTTTCTGATGGCAACCGCTTGTCCAGTGTTGGCTTCGGATTGGCGTGTGATGCCAGACGGTATTATTTAGGGATTAATTGACCAAAGCGTCGATCTAAATAGGCATTCAGGGTTTGTTATATTCAGACGGTTTCCAAAGCCAACCACTTTCTTATTTATCAATGATTATGCCGTTATCACTATTATTCTCCAAAGCTAAAAAGCAGGATGCCAGGCAGATTGAAAGCCTGGTTAACTCGGCTTATCGTGGTGAATCCAGTAAACAAGGTTGGACTACAGAAGCCGATTTATTGCTTGGTCGCAGAACTGACACAGAAGAAATTGTGCAATTGATTTTAAGTGATAACTCGTTGTTTTTATTATGCAGGGCTGATACTGATTTGGTCGGATCGGTGCATATACAAAAAGTGGAGGGGCAGGTTTGTCTTGGTATGCTGGCAGTCAATCCGACATTGCAGGGCCAGGGCATAGGCAAGCAATTATTGGCGGCCGCCGAATCTTGGGCTCGGCAAACCTGGGGTACCAGTAAACTGGTTATGGATGTTATCCCTTGCAGGAATGAACTGATGGCATTTTACGAGCGGCGCGGTTACCGGCGGACTGGAGTCATTAAGGCTTTTCCGTTAAATCCGGCGCTATGGACACCTAAAGTTGCCGATTTGAGCTTGGAGAGATTAGAAAAAATATTGTAGATATCGTTGCAATAGACTTAAAAGCTTTGTGAATCTTTCATCATTGGCACATAAAAATCATAGCGACTGGCTATGGTATAATGGCTGATCTAAACAAAGGCTAAACAATGACTGAAACAAACAATCAAACCATGGAACTCCATCCGCTTTGCACTTACTTTCCGCGAATGTCTGACGACGAGTTTAATTCGCTTAAAGATAATTTACAGGAAAATGGACAAACACATCCCATTTACACACTTGACGGTATGATTCTGGATGGTGGTAATCGCTATCGTGCACTTTGTGAGCTGGGTATTGAGCCCATCTTGCTTGAATACACCGGCTCTAATCCTACCCAATTTATTCTGTCATCAAATTTACTGCGTAGACACTTAACGCCAAGTCAGTCAGCGGCTATCGTCTCTGCTTCACAAAGCTGGGTCAATGCTCATGCTGCTACCCAAAACAGCGTTACGTCTTCAGATACGGTTATAACCAGAGCAAAAAAATCTGGCGTAGGCCAGCGCACTCAGCAGTTGGCCGATAAACTGGTTAAGGAAGCGCCGACAGCGTTGGTAAAAGAAGTCATTGACGGCAAAAAAAGCCTGAATAAAGCCCTTAAAGAAATTTCACCCCCAAAACCCGTAGCGCCCAAGCCTGAGCTCGATCCTGTTTTAGAAAGGGACAGTGCGGAACAGCAGTTGGACATTATTATTAATGAACAGCAAGGTACAATTAACGCTTTAGAGGCAGATAATCAAGTCATGCTGAAAGTCTTTAAGTCTGATGACAGGATCGTGGCTTCAATTGACGAAATTAAAAAGCTGACAGAACTGAACAGGGAATTAAACGAGCGCGTCCAGACGTTGCTTAATGATAAGGATGAAGCCCTCAAAGCTGTCAAACATTGGAAAGACAAGTTTTTGATGCTTGAAGCTGAGCTTAATCAGGGTGTTACAACATGAGAATTTATCAAAGTTAATAATGACAGTGGTTATTTCAATCATAAAATTATTTTATAAATAGTGAACCCGTTTTCACCAAAGGATCATTCATGCTGATTAATTGCGTAGCCTATCAGGAAGGTAAAAAGCTTAAGGACATTACAATTGAGGAAATCAGTGATTATTTAACGGTACCTGGTTGCTTCGTCTGGGTTGCCTTAAAGGATGCTGAATTGGCAGAACTGGAAGCTATGCGTGAAGAATTTGATTTTCATGCGCTTGCTGTTGAAGATGCCTGGCATAGTCATCAACGTCCAAAGATCGAGGAGTACGGTGATTCGGTTTTTGCGGTGATGCAATTAGTGGAAATGGACGGTGATGAGCTGAGGGTGGGTGAAGTAGACGTTTTTGTCGGCGCAAACTATGTACTTTCGGTGCGTAATCGCAGTCAGGAAGGGTTCCTGGGTGTACGGGCACGTTGCGAGCGCGAACCCGGCTTATTGATCCAGGGCTCTGGCTTTGTCTTCTATGCGTTGATGGATGCAGTCGTTGATCGTTATTTTCCGGTACTGGATGCACTTGAGACTGAACTCGAAAATATTGAAGAGAATATTTTTGTAAAGGGTTCTGCCCGTTCCAATATTGAACGTCTCTATGTATTAAAACGCAAAGTCATGCTCCTTAAGCATGCCGTGGCTCCATTGATGGAAGATACAGGAAAATTACATAGAGGACGGGTGCCGATAATCTGTGCAAATACCCAAGAATATTTTCGCGATGTCTATGATCATCTTAACCATATCAATACCTCAATAGACACGATACGCGACACCATAGGTACAGCGATTCAGGTAAATTTATCGATGGTGACTATCGAGGAAAGCGAAGTAACTAAAAGACTTGCTGCTTGGGCAGGACTGTTCGCGGTTGCAACGGCATTTGCCGGAATTTGGGGTATGAACTTTGAAGTTATGCCGGAATTACACTGGCAATATGGTTACCCGTCGGCGCTGACCACAATTATTTTGATCTGCGGCATTCTGTATCGTCGCTTTAAAAAAGCGGGATGGCTGTAAACCACTATTTACCTTTATAAAAGTACTCAGCTTATCGGAGCAGGCATTCCCTGTCCTGATGATAAGCGGTTCATATAGCATAAAACTGTACTTATGGACGCATGAGAGTATTCTCTAATGCTTGTATTGGCAATTAAGCTTGTTCAAATTTAAACCACTACATAGTTTGTCATTTACATAAATCATCAGAAAACCGCATCAATTATTTGGAGTGTGTATCATGAGTAAAGAGCAAAAAAGCAATAAAGAAGACAAGAAAAAGCCAGCGCTAAGCCCGAAAGAAAAGAAAGTGGCCAAGAA
>CAIKYI010000524.1 GCA_903831545.1 uncultured Methylobacter sp.
CTGCAAATGCGGAGAGACAGTGGGTTGTTACAGGGAAACCGTCACGACAAAAGAAGTTTTAAAGTGCGAGAAATGCAATCATGATGCTTGCAAAATACCTCGCTATGCTCATCTCTTTGTCAAACAAGAAACCAAGTGCGATGATTGTAAAATATCAGAGTACTACCATAACCTAGCCAGAAAGGGGAAATGCAATGAAACCAACAGCCTTACTCGTATGCCCAGAGCCGAACTGTAAGCGACCAATCTTTGGTTGTAGAAAAGACAGAGCTAGACTCTACTGTGACCTTTGTAGCATTGAGAAACACTGTAACTTCATAGTGGATGAAACCATCCCACTCTCCGAAACCACATGTTATGTCTGTGGTTGACCTAAAGAGTTAAGACTCTCTCTATAAAAGAGTCTAACCAACCTAATTTAAAAATAAATATATGATTGAAAAAATCAAAACATTTTTATCAAGTGAGCAAGGCAAAAGATTAATTTATGAATCAAAGTCTTTTTTAATGACATTTTCTACAGTCTTAGTCGGCTTAGTTGGTGCTGAAAACTTCACTAACATCAACGCAGTCTTTAATGGCTGGGATTTAATTATTAGCTCTTTGGGGTTAGCACTGTCCAGAACAGTTGTCATCTTCATCCTACAAGCGACCGGAATTGCTGACTATCGTGGTGAGACTAAGAAATTTATCTAAATATATGGCTGCTAATTTTAAAGGATTAACCCCTGAAACTAAAAGAAAAATGGATATGTTTATGAGGGCTTGTGCAGCTCAACAAAATATAACATTAAAAGGTGCCGGAATCATCATAACTCATGCAGTCAGAACAGCCGCTGAACAGAATGCATTGTGGCAAATTGGTAGAGACTCTAAGGGGAGAGCAATAGGCAAGACAGTCACAAATGCCAAGGCTGGCAAATCTATGCACGAAATAGGAAAAGCTTTTGATATCTGCTTCTTAATTAATAAAAGGGCTAGTTATGTTGGTCCTTGGGAGCAGGTTGGACAAATAGGTGAGAAGTGCGGATTGGAATGGGGTGGAAGGTGGACAATAGCTAAAGAAGGCATTGTTGACAAACCTCACTTCCAAAGTAATAACTAATTTATTTAAATATAAAAGCATGACACCATTTGGAATATTAAAAAGCGGTGAGGTTATCACTGCAGAGAGCGAAATCGTAAAGAATTTGATGGCTGAAAACCCTGATTTTTCAGTTGAACTAGCTATTGCAACCATTCTTACAAAGGAAGAGCAAACAAGCGAACCTGTGGATAACTAAGAGAAGAAAAAACAAAAATTAAGGAGGAAAGAGCAGAACGGAACACCCTGCTCTTTTTTGTTGCCAAAATTAGCCAACACTCTACTTATTGACACAATTTAATATATTTGATATACTTATATCATAACTAAATAAATAAAAACTATGGACTACTCAAACGAGGCACTAGAAATGATAAACGATAACAAGTTTATGACCGAGACTGCCCTAGGCAGAAAAATGACACAAGAGATGGTAAATGAAAAAATTTTAATAGACCTTAATTTAAACGAATAATATGTATACCATCACAATCACAAACGAAGAAGGCTCAAGCCTAACACGACGAGTAACCGATACCTATTTCAAAGACAAAGCAGACTCGCCTGAATATATAGGCATGGACATGCTAGAAATAGTACAAATTATAGACTCCAAAATAGAGTTCTAAAAAAATAACAAAAATCAAAAATAAAAACTATGAAAAATCAAAATTTTACTCAAAAAAACAAGACCGACATTATTCTCCTTTCAATCTTCTTAGTAGCAGTATCGATTATCGGAAATAGAGCCGTAGCACTAAATAAAGATGTAGAGTTGATAGATAATGCCAGAATTGAAATAAAACGCCACAGCGAGCCAAATTTGGGCAAAAAAGAGGTTAAGAAATCAACATCAACAAGCACATACGCAAAAGTGTTGGCTGAAATGGGAAAAATGGGTATCGCATACGAAAAAGCCAGTAAGGAGTTTAACGTACCGCTGGGACTGATGATTGGTATCGCAAACGCTGAAAGCTCACTTGGTAAAAACTTTTATAACGAATACGATAAAAATAATTGCCACAACTGGATAGGATTAAAGGGTGGAAACATGACGAAGCGTAAAGATGGAAGCTGGTTGAGATGTTTTACAAACGAAGAGGCTGGTGCAAGAACTTTTGCCAAGACTTTAAGACTCTACTATCTGGATGAGGGTAGAACAACACCGGAAAAAATTGCCATGAAATGGGTTGGTAAAAACCAAACACCACACCACAAACAATGGATAAAAAATGTAAATAAGTATTATACACTTAAATAATTAAGCAACCCTATGCTAAACAAAAAATATACAAAACTTTCGCCCCGGATTATTGAGCACATTTTACAAATGTGGTGTGGAAAACTAAGCCAAGATGGTGGATGGACCAAGGCTGACAGTAAGATAGCTCTTATGCTAGAAAATCTTAAAAGAGATATGTACCACGACACTTATTTAAGAAATAAGAAAAAAATATGAGCAATTCATTGAAAGAAATCCTATATTATAAGATAAAGTGCAGATACCCATTCAATGTTCCGATAGATGAAGTAGAAATGGTTTGTAAGGCAAACAATTATAAATTAAGTAATGCTGAGCGTAGACTAAGAGAAATGCATCAATCTGGATTGATAGATATGGTCTACGATGAAAAGAAAAAATATATTAAGGCATATAAATTCATTGTTCAAGATAAGTATCAAAAGAAGATTGAAGAACAATTTGCTCAACCAATGTTTTAACTTGACATAAATATATTATTTGCTATAATGATATTAATAATTAATTAAGCAATTTTATGACTAAAGAAGAGCGTGCAAAACGTAAAGTCGTAAACTTGAAAATCCAACTTTCAACTCATCAACTATTGATGAATGAAAAGGCTAAAACCTACACATCTATAAACGATTTGGTGGAGGCAGCGATTATCAAGGTTTACAAATAAAAAATCCGCCCGGTTAAGAACAGATTTTTTACTAATTTAATACATTCCCTATGTTCTAATACAGTATAGCATAGAGAATAAAAAACACAATGACAGAAACATTGAACCAAATGCTAGGCGACCTTAGAACATTACAATCTAAGATTGACGACTTAGAAACTAAAAAAACCTCTATTAGAGCTGAATTATTAGAGTTTTTAAAGACCGAGGATATAAAGAGTTACAAAAATGATTTTGCTTCGATATCTTATGTAGAAAGGAAATCAATCAAGATACAGGACAGAGAGGCAGTAATCGGACACCTTTTATCTAACGGACTTACTAACTTCTTGGAACTAGTACCGGAAAAGATTGAAGCTGAACACTACGAACTCAACAAAGACTTTGATGACCGAGTGAAGAAAGGCTTTTTACAGGTTGATGGCGTAGAGGTTACGGTTACTGAGTTACCACAAATTAAATTTAACGACTAATATGAAAAATTACTTAGAAAAACTTACTCAAAAAGAGCAAAATGAAATATTAAAAGTAATTCAAAGACAAAAATTAACAATTAAAAGTAGCGGTGCAGATGCTAGTATTTGGAACAATGCTTTAACAAATATAATTGACGTGTTATACGGACATAAATAATATGAAAAGACTATTACAATTTCAAGCACAGGTTGGTGCTATTACAAAGGACTCAACTAATCCTTTTTATAAGAGTCGATATTTTGACATCAATAAACTAATAGAAGTTATTAACCCAGTATTAACCAAAAACGACCTTGTTATTTTACAGCCTCTAACCACAGTTGACGGTAAGCCAGCCATTAAAACAATGATTATTGGAGCCAGTGATGGTGTGGTGTTAGTAGAAGATAAAGTTATCATCCCAGAGATAAACGACCCTCAAAAAATGGGAGCATGTATAACTTATTTTAGACGATACTCACTACAGTCAATATTACTACTAGAAGCAGAGGACGATGATGCGAACTCGACCACTAAGCCACCAGTAAGTTATCAACAGCCAGCTAAAAGTTACTCAAGCCAAGTAATCCAAAATAAGATGGCAGAGGAAAAGAAAGTTGGGGATAAGTGTGAAAAATGTGGAGCACCACTAGCCAAATCAATGCAAGGTAAAATATATTGCTCAGCTAAGTGTTGGTTACATCAAGAAGAGCCTCTGCCAGTAATCCAGCAGGACGACTTTGCAATAGACAACAAACAAATCAATGATATATTCCCTTATTAATTAAAAAAACACTATGACAAACTACAAGTACTTATCAATCGCACTAGGCGTAGCATTTATTGGCTCAAGCTTAATCGCTCTTACAGCCATCCTAGCTTTTAATGAAATATCAAATTTAATTTAAAACTATGCAAGAAATATTAGGATTAATTATGCTTTATGCAACCGGACACTTCTTTGTAATACAACAAAAAGGATGGGCCAATTTAAATCAGTATGAAAAAGTTGTCAGCGTAGTAGCGATGATATCAATAGCACTTATTTATATAGGAATTATTACCGAATAAAACCACTTCTCTGCTCGTTTACACGGGCAGGATAGTGAGGTTATTTAAAAGCCTTGACAAATTTGCCAAATTAGATTAAGATACGAATACAACCTACTTCTAAACGTTCAAACAAAGCAGTAGTTCTATTGCCTTGAGACCTTAATTGGTCAACCCTTTGAACGGGGTAGAGGCAAGGCAATAGAATTGTTGCTTTTTTATATATATAGCTGGTTAGAGAAGTGGCAACTCGCAGGGCTCATAATCCTGAGACCTCGGTTCGAATCCGAGACTAGCAACTGAAATTATACAATTTATCTTCAAGTTTATTTCAAGGTTCATACTTACAAAAAGAACCTCGGATAGCATCTAGTGAGACATCACCTGATAGCGTTAAGTCTTTAATCATAGTAGTCACCTGTCAATTAAAATTAGTTGCTAGATGACTATGATGAACCAGCCCAAGACTGAACATCCACCGTAACAACGGAAACATACCGAAAGGTCTCCAAATCCTTGCCTGACTAGCATTGTGATAGGAATGAAGAATAATAAATATATAAACAGCATGCTAACTCACATAATGACTAGTATGGGCTGGGTATTATCTAAAATATATGGAGTATTTACCAAGTTTAAAAGAGTTAAATGGAGAGATGGGACTAGAGCCAGTTACTAAAATAATTGGCAAAAAAAAGAAAAGAGAAGAACAGCAAATTAGATTGCCTGGAGGTGGTGAAGTTTGTAGGCATTGCGGTACAGTCATGGAGAGAAGAGGTTGGAAAAGGGCAAGTCAGAAAGAGCTAGATAGACCATTCTATTATGCTCAATGGGACAAGTGCGATGACTGCGGAAGAATTTACATGTATGAGAAATATAAGGTATATGACAAAAAGCAACCATGGGAACTTAATATATTTAAATAAACAATATGCGTACAATAAAATTTAGCTACATTTTTCAACATGAAGATACTGGTAGATATACTGAAAAGATTTTTGATTACTTAGGGCTATATCTTGGTTATGTAAAAAATTACTTAGATACTAACATGATTAGATGTATTGTTGTTGCCAAAAGACAATTTACAGGACTAACCGACAAAAACGGAAAAGAGATTTATGAGGGGGATATTGTTGAGTGGGGCATGGATGGAGAAGAAATAACTATTAGGAGAGCGGTTGTAAATATTGACCCAGACATACAGTTTCAAAGATTTAATGATGTTGATTATGCATTCCAGTTCGGTAGCTTTGCTTATCAAGATACAGAAAATCATTTAGTGGTAATCGGCAACATCTACGAAAACCCTGAATTATTAAATAAAACAGCATGAACCCTCAAAAAGTAACCAAGATAATATCAGACCTTAAGGCTGGTTTACCAATACCAAGAAAGACTAAGCAAGTGGCAATTGGCTTTTTACAGAACGTACAGAGTAAGCACAAGAATGCTGGAAAGGTTGAAGAAGAGGAGGCTATCAAGAAAGCGATTGAATTTCTTAATAAATAATTGGCAAAATTTGGCATTTTAAAAACACAAGGTACAATCTATCGGGCATAGTTAAAAAATCGCACCACACCCCCTAATTTGCCCAAATATGAGGGTTTAAAAAGCAAAGTCTATGATACTAAAAGCTAAAATATCTAATGCTGACATAAAATGGGAAAATCCTGCCATAGTTTTGGCTGAACTTTCTAAGATGGGCGATGTCGAAGTTGTGGTAGAAATTAAGAAAGCCAAACACCTCCGGACCCTAAGACAAAACTCCGCAATTCATCTTTACTTGAGCCAACTAGCAGAAAGTTTAAATTCAGCAGGATTTGATGTTAAAAAGACTATCCGGCAAGAAGTAGAAATACCTTGGTCAGCTTATAACTGCAAAGAACTTCTGTGGCGACCTGTGCAACAGGCTATGTTAGGTAAGAAATCAACAACCGAGCTTGAGAAAAAGGATGTCGATAAAATTTACGATATAATCAATAAGACTATCGGAGAAAGGACCGGAGTGCATTGTCCATTTCCAAATATTGAAACTATATATGAAGAAAGGTTTTAATTCAAAACAGGAAATAGTGTCGGCACTTCTGGCTTGTGGATATAAGCTTTACGGAGAAAACGATAACTGGTTTTTTAAAAAAGATATTTGGAACCCAACCATTCACCCAATGCTAAGACACCATTTTCATGCCATTATAGATTATAACTGCCAAATTCTTAACCTGCATATAGATAAGCCAGTTCGCATAAATAAACATAAAACAATGCAAAAAGGCGATGCCATTCAGTCGGAAATGGATAGCATAAGTAATATAATAGATAAAATGATAATAAATGCCTAAATATTACTGCACAAAAAATAAATCAGACATAGCTTACCCTAAGGTTTTAGCAGTGTGTTTGTTGAAAAGTTGTCCGTTTTTAAAAAGATTAAATAAAACCCATGCTAAAAGAAAAAGGTAAATGCAAAAAATGTGACAAAAAGAGATGTGCTAATGTGTCTTTATGTTTTACTCACTACAGGGAGGCTGAACGAGAAAAGAAACTAATGAAAAAAGAAAAATCCAAGCTTAGAAAGGAGAGCAGTAAGAAGTTTCAGGAAAGCGAAAGGAAAAAGCTACACAAAGAAGCGTGGAGGCTGATGAGTGAAATAGTGAGGCGTGACGGAGTAAATCTTGATGGTTATGGCGAGTGTTATACTTGTGGGGCAGTAATTCACTGGACATCGGCAAACGCTGGACACTTCAAACACGACAGATTGGACTTTGACTTCAGAAATCTTAAGAGACAGTGCGTGGCTTGTAACCTACATCACTCCGGTAGGCTCGACGTCTACGCTGAGAAGTTGATAGAAGAGAATGGGTTAGAATGGTTTAAAAAGTTATCCACTGACGCAAATGCTTATAATAAATATACTGTGGATAAACTAAAAGAAATCATAAAAGACCTGCAAAATAGGCGGTTATTACTACTTGACACTATTTGATATGTTTGATATATTTAAGATGTTGAGGGAAATAAATCAGAATTCTGCACAAAACCCGTAGCCACTGCCCTCAACAAGCCGACTGAGGGTTTTGTGTTAGATTTAAAAACTATATGGAAAGAAAAGGCGTAAAAATTGGTGACAAATTTATGACACCCGGAAAATTCAAAAGAGAGGCAACCGTAGTAGATATTTATACAGTAACTAATAGTCAAGGTGAAGTTGTTAGACACGAATGCATTGCGACTTATAGTCTAGGAGAGCAGAAAATGATATACAACGTAGCTTTTTCAACAGTAATAATGAATAGGCTTAGATAATAAAACCGCTTGGCTACCGATTCTAAATAGTAGGATAACTGTTGGGGAGCAGCAAGCATCATAAACCTATAAAGTAGCAGAAAGGTTTATACTTTGAAATCAGGGGGTAAGGTGGGGTGAGTTATTACGCAAAACGAAAGGCAGTCTATGTGACTGAATAATCAAAACAAGGTTCATCGTTCCCATTAACTCAAATACCCCTATCGGCAGACCTAGGCATAGTACATTAAGGTAATGTCCCTGAATCAACAGGGTGTAACGACGCTAACCAGCACGCCTCTATCTGGTGTAAATTTTACACAATATGCGAACCAGCTAGTCGGACTATATAAAGCTGATGACCCTGCCCTCTGATTCTAAGGTAATTAATAAATAATAGTATGAAAATATATACATACAAAGACATTGATGGAATTTTAAGACCAAGGGCTTTCGTTTCTTTTGAAGATGAAATTCAATACAGAGAAAAGGATGTTAAGGCAATGCTAAAAGATGGTGGCGAAATTGTTTTGTGTGAACTAACTGAAATTAAATAATATGGAAATAATAAAATTCATGTACGAGCACTGGTTCTTAACAATGATATTCCTTAGTTGTTTTTCTGGTGCTAAGTGGTTAACTATTAATAAATAATATGAAACAAGATAAAAAATTTAAGCCATATATAATTTCAATTAGTTGCGATGAGAACGGAAATTTAGGTTCAATGGGCACTAGTCAAGAGTTTCATGACATTAAAGTTATTCAAAGAATTAACCAATTTATTCAAAAAGAATTAAGCAAAAAACAATGACAAAAGCTGAAGCACGAAAAGAAGCTACCGTAGTCTTAAAGAAAGATGCTGGTGATTATTCCATGAGAAGTTGTTGGAAGTGCAACGGAGCTCATGAACATCTCAAAGAACTATCACATCCTCTTTGTTGCTTTGAGTGTGGTGAGTGGTATTTTAAGGGTATTAATATAACTAAAAAGTAATATGACAAGTTTAACCGCCCTGTGGCTCGCCTCTTACCTTAACATCCAAATAGTCTATCAACTTACACCTCTCTGTATCGCTAATGGTTGGTCTGGATGCTACTATCCAGGAGAGGAAAGAGTCTTAGTTAAGAAAGGATTAAGTCCTTATTGGACTAATAAGATTATTCTGCACGAGCTTGGACACTACTGCTATGCCAAACTAAAGAGTGATATGTCAGAAGATAGTGCAATGGACTTTGCTAATGCACTAACTGACGGAGAAATAGTGCACACTAACGAATATTACGATAACCTAATAAAAGATTGCCAAATAAAATTTTAATATGAAATATCAATTCACTTTTAAAAAACTATACCAAAAAGTCAAAGAGGGCGAGTACATTTATGCCATAGTAGCATATGCAAACGACCCATGTTTAATAAAGAAATATCCAGATGGCTATCTCAAATCATGGACATCAACAAATCCTTATGAGAATGAAACATACATAGCTCAATATAGAAAAATGCTGAGAATAGACCTACTGTTTGTGTATATTTACTTTGAATGGACATCTAAAGAAATAACTTATTAATATGAAACCACTACTAATCTTAATGTTCATACTTGGACTAATCGCTGGTATTCTAGGAGTACTAGCAGCCAGACAGGCTTATGCTGTCCAAGTTACAGCTTCGGTCTTACCTAATAAATGTAATCAATGCATATCCCTATGCCAACAAAAGTGTGTCGTAAATGTCAAATAGAAAAGCCCTTAGAAGACTTCTATAAATACAGCAACTACTACAAAGATGCTTGGAAGCCTCAATGCAAAGAGTGTGATAAGAAAGAGAGGTATCCTAAAACAATTAAAGAACCAGAGGGTAAGAGTTATGCAGAGAGGTTGGCTGAGTATAAAGAAATTAATAAAAAAGATTATGCAAGTAAGACAATTTGAAACAGGTGCCACTAAAAGCTCAGATGCTGGTAAGCCAAATTATCACGCCATATTATCTCCCCTGGTTATCCATCGCTATGGTGAGTATATGAACAAACATAGGTTACAACCAGACGGAAGCTTGAGGCAACCAGACAACTGGAAAAAAGGCATACCACAAGCAGATTACTTTGATTCGATGCACAGACACTTCTTAGACCTTTGGCTTCACCACGATGGCTTTTCTAGCTTCACAGTGGAGGATTATGAGGAGTCACTGACAGCTTTATACTTTAATGTGCAAGGTTACTTACATGAAATCTTAAAAGAAAAATATGCAAAAAATAACCAAGACACAATATAACAGACTGCCAGTAGAGAAAAAGATGGAGATGATGAGAAAAAAGATAAAAGGAGAACTAAAAATAGTAAACGATGACGAGGCTGAAGATATAATGGACTTCTTTAGAGGGTTTGCCAACGTAAAACACTAGACACATTTGATATAAAAGTGTATAATTACATTATAAATAATAAAATATGTCAATTTTAAAAAGAAAAAAGGCGGTTGAACAACCAAAAGTTAAGGAAGTAATCGAAAACATCGATGAAGTAATACAAGAAGTAGAGGAAGTGCAAGGCATAAGAGTTGAAGAGCCAAAACCAACATTTAAATTTCTTTATAACGGCATTCCACACAAAAAGGAGTTTGTTAACGGTCAGTATGTCGTCACCAAGCTTTAATTGGTTTTATAATATAAAAAACAACTTTGAGGAGTTAGAATTAAAGAAACCTATAATTAAAAATATGGCTTGCAAACCAAAACCTAAGGGTAAAAAGAAATAATGTTGATAGAAAACATTAAAATAGCATTATTGTTGGAATACGAAAAAAACCACAGGACTCACCCACCTAAGCAGGTTGATTTATTGGCTAAAAATATTGAGAAGTTCGGATTTACAACACCAATTTTAGTTGACGATAATAATGTAATAATTGCTGGTCACGGAAGATTGTTAGCACTAAAAAAACTTAAAAAAGAAGAAGCACCTTGTGTTAGAATGAAAGGACTGACTGAAGATGAGGTGAAGACTTTAAGACTTGCTGACAACCAGATAGCCTTAATGGGAGAGACAGACATGAAATTGGTCATTGAAGAGTTGAAAGGCTTATCGGCTGAAATGTTAGACCTTACCGGATTTGATAAAGACTTAATTATTGAACCAGACGACAAAGACGATGAAGTGCCTGATGTGCCAGAAGAACCACAAAGTAAGATTGGTGATATTTATATATTAGGACAGCACAGAGTTTTATGTGGGGATAGTACCAAGATTAAGGATGTTGAGAGGCTGATGGATGGTAAAAAGGCGGATATGTATTTAAGCGACCCGCCATATAACGTAGACTACGAGGGCAAAACAAAAGATGCTCTTAAAATTCAAAATGATAAAAAGACTGACGGAGACTTTAGACAGTTTTTAATAGACGCTTTCGCTGGTGTAGATGCATTTTTGAAGCAGGGTGGTGTATTTTATATATGGCATGCAGATTCAGAGGGTTATAATTTTAGAGGAGCTTGCCACGAAGTAGGATGGACTGTTAGGCAATGTCTTATTTGGAATAAAAGCTCTATGGTAATGGGCAGACAAGATTATCACTGGAAACATGAGCCTTGTCTATACGGATGGAAAGATGGTGCTGGTCATTTGTGGGCAACAGACAGAAAACAAACAACAGTATTAAACTTTGAAATACCAAGCAGAAACGGAGAGCACCCAACAATGAAACCAATAGAACTGCTTGCTTATCAAATACAAAACAACACCAAGGGAGAAGATATAATAATTGACAACTTTCTTGGCTCCGGCTCAACCCTAATAGCATCAGAAAAGACGGGAAGAATATGTTACGGTATGGAGTTAGACCCTAAATACGCTGACGTGATTGTGCAAAGATATTGTGACTATGCAGGTACTAATAAAATTATTAAGAACGGTAAACAAATAACATGGACAAAGGCGGAAGACCAAGCAAAATGACACCAGAAGTAATTAAGAAACTAGAGGAGGTTTTTGCTATGGATGGCAGCATAGGAGAAGCCTGTTATTATGCTGATATTAGCAAAGTTACCTATCACGATTGGATAAAAAAAAACCCAGAGTTAGCTAACCGTTTTGAAGCACTAAGGGAAAGACCTGTATTAAAGGCTAGACAAGAGGTAATGAAAGGCTTAAATAACTACCAAAATGCTATGGATTATTTAAAGCGTAAAAAGAAACTAGAATTTAGTGAGAGAGTAGAAATGACTGGAGCAGATGGCAAAGACCTTATGCCTACCGGAGAACAAAAAGAAAAGACTTTAAACGCTATTCAGCAACTTATCAATGACACTACAGGAAATAATACAATCTGATGATTTGCTTTTAAAAAAAGCTTTATTTCAATTTGAGAACGAAACCAACAAAGAAATCTTGCTTAAATTTAACGTGTGGGCAAGGTTTTTTTTCATTTCTTATTTCTCTAGTAATGACGCCAAGTTTCATAAGGGGATGGACCTGCAGAATATTAGAGCATACAGAGGGGAAATAAACTCTTTTACTAATTTGGCATTTCGTGGAAGTGGTAAGACTAGTAGGACTAAACTGTTTATAGCTTATTGCATAGCCAACGACATAAAAAGGTCTAGGAAATATATTAAGATATTGGCGGCAGACACCCAGAACTCAAAACAGATGGTGACTGATATCTATAATATGCTTATCAATCCTGCCATCACACAGATGTATCCGGAACTTTTTGCCAAGACTATCTACAAGAAAGAGGAAACTATGAACTCGTTTACCACCGCCACCGATGTTAAGGTTTTAGCTAGTACGGTTGGAACGGACCAGAGAGGAAGCTTACAGCAGGAGTCACGTCCTGACCTTATACTATTTGACGACTATGAGAACAGGTCTACTCTTAGAAGTGCAGTAAAGACTAAGGCAATATTTGACAACATGGAGGAGGCTCGCACCAGTCTTTCAATAGATGGGTCCTGTATTTACCTTGGAAATTACATTAGTGAAGCTGGGAATGTCCATAAACTCGTATTAAAGGAGAATGAAAAAAATGTTGTTTCAATTATACCTATCATGACAGATGACGGAGCTATTACTTGGAACAGATATACAAAAGAGGATGTTGAACAGATGAAGTCGGAGGATGATGATTTTGAGGGCGAAAGACTTTGCAAACCTAGTTCTAGCCGAGATGTTCTATTTGACCGTGATACGCTGGATAATATGCCCCTATTAGCCCCTATAAGGGACGTGGCAGGCTTTAAGATATACAAGGAGTACGATGCAAGCCATAGATATGGAAGTGGTCACGACGTGGCAGGTGGTGTTGGTTTGGACAGCTCAACCTCCGTATTTATAGACTTTTCAACAGTTCCTGCTAACGTCGTGGCAACTTTTCACAATAATATTATTAAGCCTGATACTTTAGGCGATGAGATAAACAGACAATCAAATCTATTTGGTGGTAACCTAGTGGCTATTGAAAAGAACAATCACGGACATACCACCATCGCTAGGTGTAGACAGTTGGGAGTAAATCTTTATAAAACACAAAGAAAAGAAACCAAGATTGGACACGATGCACCGACCGAATATGGATGGCAGACCAATGGATTAACTAAATCTAGTATGCTTTTTTCTCTTAAAAAGGCTATTGAGGATGGATTGTTACTCTTAAATGACAAAGATTTGATACAAGAGGTCAAAGGATACACCAGAAATGACTTAATGGACAATGAAATAGACCCCAGACTAGCCACCAGACACTCTGATTTACTAATAGCCTGCTGTATAGCTTGGCAAACGAAAGACTTTTCACAAATTAAAAAGACATTTGACTATAAACAGCTCGAAGAAGAGTGTATGTACTCAGAAATTGGTATATAGACATGTTTTTGTAAAAGTTGTATAATGTAAGTAATTATAAAACTATGGTTAATCTACAAATAGCAAAGAAGATAGCAAGTCAGGCAGTCAATGAGATTGCTGTTGCTCGTATTTACAAACAAGGAAAAATTGGAAACTGGCAGACAAATGAAAATCTTTATTATGGCAAGAAGCTAACAATGCTTGAGGCTCGTTCTAACGTTCAGCTTTCAAGAATGCAGGAATTTGTCCACACTTTACTCTCAAAAATTGATAATCCTCTTGTTTTTAAATTTACCAAGAGAAAGAATAGCCAACTTAAAAGAGTAGAAAGGCTTAATGCTTTAGTAAATTTTGATAAGAATTCAGATAATTGGGATATTAAGGACATTGCTGGAAAGAAGCAGGGTATTATATATGGTCGTGCAGTTTATTTTTACTACGCTGACAGTGTAAATAAAGAATATCAAGCTCACCTTGAAAACACAGATGTTTATGATTTTTTGATTGACCCAGATGCAGGTGGCATTGATATTGAGAAAGCTCTTTATTTAGGCAGGTATTCTGTCGTTAAGAATAAGAAAGATTTAAAAGATGGTGCCAAGTCTGGTGCTTATTATAAAAGCGTAGTCAACGACCTTATTGAGTCTGGTGGTGGTGAGGACCAGACACAAGAGCAGACCAATAAACTATCAAGAAGTTATGGAACTAACACTATTGGTAAAAAGGACAGTCAAAGCACTATTAAATATAAGTTCTGGGAATGGTTCACAACCTTTGAAGAGGATGGTGAGCGTTACTATATATTAATGGACAATTCCGGTAACCCACTTAAGTGTGAGAAGTTGGTTGATATGTTCCCTACTAATAGATACTTCCCTCAAGGGGCTTATCCAGTGTGGACTTGGGCTTGCTTCCCAGACCTCACAGAGTTTTGGACACCCAGTTATTGTGATTACGCTAGGGAGATATTCATGGCACAGGATGTTAGTATCAATCAGATGCTTGATAACGCTGAGCAAATAAATAAACCACAAAAAGTTGTTAATGTTGGAGCCATTGAGGACCTTGCAGACCTTAAATATCGCAGGAATGGTATTATTAAGACTAAGGGGGACTATGATGCCAACAGAGCAGTGCAAACACTTATCACTCCATCAATTAATACTCCTATTCAGGTCTTTAACATTCTTGAGGAAATACAAAACAGAGCTTCAGGAGTAACTGCCGCAGCCGCAGGTGCAGCTGATGAGGATGGCAAGGTAGGAATTTATGAGGGCAATGTTCAGGCAACAGCCGATAGGTTTGGACTTTTAAATAAATCTTATTCTTTTGGATACCAAAGGTTTGCCCGTCTTTATGAGTCAGGTGTCAGACAACACTTAATGAAGAAAACAGCTATTGAGATATTTGGTCCAGACGGTTGTGAGGTAGAAGAGGTTAAGCGTTCGGATATATTTAAACAAGGCGATGAGTACGGGGTTATTGTGGAGGCATCAAATGCTGAATTAATGTCGTCATCTAAAGAAAAGGCAGAGAGGTCAGCTTTTCTACAAAGACAGGTTATGAACAAGGAGGTCAACCAAAAGAAACGATTTGAAATGGAAGCACTTGTGTCAGGAATGAGTGATGATGAGGTTAAGCAGTTACTAGACACCTCTTATTATGGAAACAGTGAACTGATGAGCGAGTGTGACCGAGATATTGAGGAGTTGTTGGAGGGTGAGAATATCAAACCCAATGCCTATGCCAATAACGCTTATAAGCAAAAAATGGTTGATTTCTTGCGAGACCACGAAGAGGATGTGGATATGGAGACGTTTATTCGCTTCACAGACTATATTGATAAACTTGACCCCATTATAATGAAAAATGAGGTCAGGGCTATAAATAACGAAACAATTAATATGGCTAAAAACTTACCACCAGAAATGTTGGGAGCAGAGCCACAAACCAATGCCACAATATAAACTAAAAGAAATCGACGGAGAAGATAAGATTGACCAAGTAATTGAAAAATCAGACTTCTCGCACGAGTTCACAGTCCGTTCAATCTTGGAGCATAAAAAGTACCTAGAAAAGAATATCAAGGAGCTTACATCACAAAGGGATTTGGAGGTGGCTAAGATGACAAACTACACAGAAAATCACCCCTATATATTGGAACTTGATGATGAAAAGCAAAATGCAGTGACTCTTTACCGGACTTCTAAGCTATTACACGAGCAGTGTGTTGAAAAATTGGCAGAGCTTGATGAGGTGGTCAAAGAGTATGACCAAGTAGGACTGGACATTAAAGAGCAAACTGGCTTAGACATCTATGGAAATTAAAAAAGAAATACAGCAAGACATTGAGAAATACGCAAGCATTAATGCACTCGCAGGATTGGAGGGTGGAAAAATCTTAGTTAAAAGTTTGAAGTCGGACGTATTGTCTAGCATTAACTTTTTAACAGGAAACTATAAGACAGTACCAGAAATTGAATTGCGTGCGTCTATCGCCAAACTGGAGGCTAATTTGAGCCTATACAGAGTAATCACTAGAGCAGAAAAGAATAAGTTAATGGCTATTGAGGAACTTGAAAATATATTAGAGGAGTAACGCTACATTGTTCGGGTACAAACTCCCCGTACCTGAACAGTAAGCGACACTTGTCGTTTGCTCTTGGATAGAGTTATTAAATCCCACCTGCAACGGTGTAAAACTTGTTAAAAACATGCCTGAACAAGACATTATGGCTCCAGAGGTGGAGGATACAAATACCGACCCTGTAACACCCGAAGCAGACGACATCAAATCTGATGACGAAGAGGGTAAAATAGGTGACCTGCTGGACACTGAGCCAGAGAAAAAGGAACGCCTAGTGCCTGAGTCAGTTTTAATCCAAGTCAAAAGGGAATTAAAAGACTTAAAAAAATCCATTAAAGACGGTGCGACTAACCGAGAGGTGACATCCGACATCAAAGATTTAGCGGCAAGGCACGGAGTAGATGAGGACTTTTTGACAGAACTCGTCTCAACACTAAAGACAAAAACACAAAGCGAAATAGAAGAAAAACTATCGCAAGAGATGAAACCCTTAAAAGACAAGGAACGTCTCGAGAAAATTGACACTGCTTTTAATGAACACTTCGATAAAACGATTGCAAAAATGCCTGAGTTTGATGGAGTGGTAAACAAAAATGTCATTAAACAGTTGTCACTTGACCCATCTAATAAAAATAAGACATTTCAGCAATTAATAGATGAGGCATACGGTCATCTTGTCACTGGCAAAAAAACCCTAGAGGGTGCGAAGCCAAGTGTATCAAGAGGTGAGGCAGGTGATGTTGATTTCGATAAGATGAAAAAGGATACAAATTATTATAAAGAAGTGATGAGTAATCCAAGTCTTAAAAAGAAATACAACGCAGACCTGACCAAACGACTATCCTCGGTGCTTTAATTGATTGAATAAAATAAATCTGTGAGCTTGACCGACTTTAAACCGCATTTTGACAATGCGTACCAAGAAATCTTCCAAAAAGTCTTGGTTGCTAAGAAAATCGCTAATTTACGCTTTGAGCCAACTCTAAAGTTTGGTGAGTCAGTTGAGCGTGTAGCGTACGACATCTCTGGTGTTCGTGTTCGTTCAGTTGTTCGTGGTTCAGCTTCAACTATTGATGCTATCACTGACTCTTCTGAGCTTTTGACAATCAACTACGAAAAGGAAGCTGTATTCCACATCTCTGATGGTGAGGTTAAACAGGTTGGTCCTTTGAATCCAGGCGAGGTTATTGGTGGTAAAATTGCTATGAAAGTAGCTATTGACTTTGATGCCTACGTTTTGGCTGAAACTGTAAATGCTGCTTATACTTTTGATACAGGCGATTTGACTACTTTGTCATCTAGTGGTGTGCCAATTACTATCAGCTCAACAACTACACCTCAGTTTGTAATGCGTGCTCCTGCTAAACTTCGTAAGAACAACCAGACATTGACTAATCTTTGTTTTGTTACTGATTCTTATGCAGCTGCAGACTTGGCTCAGTACCTTTTGAGTAAGGACATTGATTTGGCTTCATCTATCTACAAGAATGGTGAAACTGAAATGCGTACTGGTGGTGCTGAGGTTTATATCTCAGAAAACCTAACAGCTACAACTGTTCTAGGCATGGCTACAAATGCTACTGCTGGTGATACTGTAACTCACAATGGATTGACATATACTATCGTCGCTTCTCCAAGTGCTGCTGGTGATGTTGATTTAGGTGCTGATGCAGATACTACTCGTGCAAACTTGACTGCTGCTTTTAATCAGGGTGCAGGTGCTGGTACAGCTTATATCGCTTGGACTGGTGCAAATTTGATTACTTGGGAAGATGGTAAGATTACTGCTACTAATGACAATACTGCTAACACAATGACTGTTGTGTCTATCGGTACTGGTGCTGTAACAGTATCTGAAACATTGATTGCTGGTGGTGATTCTTGGACAACTAACTACATTAACTGCTACTTCGGTAAAAAGGGTGGTATTGATGCAGTTGTTCAAGACCTTAAGGAGGTTGATATGCGTCAGACTGCTGACCGTCGTGGTACCAATGTATTTAGCTCATTATTGGGTGGATACAAGACATACGCTGATGGTGCTAAGCAATTCTTGAATGTTAAATTAGCTCGCTAGTTTAGTTCTCATACACTGCCCTTTCTGGGCAGTAATAAGCACTAAACAAAATGATAACTAGCGAAATTATAGCTAAATTTGAATTATTGGTGGACGACTCTTCTGAACTAAGCACTTTCGAAGAGCTTGCCCTTGCCAATAAAGTCTATCAAAAGGTTTGCGATGACAGACCTTGGGAGTTTTTAAAGAAAGAAAAAACTGGGACCATAAATGGTACATCAATATTATTACCAGATGATTTCAGCCACGTGTTGAATAATTATCAGGCGACTGGTAATAATGACTCAATCGACACCAATCAACGCCCAGCGGTCGTTTTTGTGGCAAATAACCCCTATCTAATAGTCAATTGGTCAGACAGAAAGAAGCAATATAACCAAAACTTCTGTTATATCGACATGGCTCTTAATCAGATTGTTTTTAATACCTCCGTGTCTGGGACATATAGTTTTGATTATAAGTATGTTCCGGAAGATTTAACCCTCACGACTTCCCCAGTATTCCCTGCCAGATTTCACGATATTATTGCTCACGGCATGGCAGTGGAGGACATGATTTGTCAGTTGTTTGACAAGGCTCGTTCTTATGCACCTGAAAATACAGCGACTTACAATGAAATTAAAACTCGAATGGCTTATTGGAACATTAATTTGAACATGAACTAATACTATGGATAGTAATATAAATGCTTTTGTAGCAGGTTGCCACAATTTGATTGACCCAGAGAATACACCAAAAGACTCAGCACAAGACTCTTCTAACTTTGTGACGATTGATGGAAAAATTTCATTAGTTGGTGGTCGCTCATCTTTAGGCACCGAGGGAACTACTGGCAAAATTACTGGTCAGCACCTTGGCTATAAGGTAGACGGTTCTCAAATTCAATATGCTAAATTCGGCACAGTCTTAAAATATTGGGACGGTTCAGCGTGGCAGGACTGTATTACAGGTCTCACAGAGGACCTTGAGATGTCGTTTGCCAACTATTCATCACTAGCAGGAGCTTTTACTTATGTTAATTCACCAGATGGATATTGGAAAATAATTAATGCTAATCCTGGAAGTCCAATTAATGTTTATAATGCATCGATTAATTTCAAGGGCTATATTTTAATTGACAAGGGCAGGACTTTGTTGTGGAACAGGGACAAGGACAAAACAGGTATTTATGGTTCATATATTGATAAACAGAACTCAACCGTTTACACAGCAGTGACAGCAGAGGCTATTGGAGCGTTAGGCTCTGCAACATATACCGGAACACTAGCTTTTAAGGCAGGAGGCTCAACTCGTGCTTGTTTTGGTGTGGTTATTAAGGGAAACACAACAACATTAGAAACATTTACAGATAACTATTTAGGAGTTTTAACCTCTGATAAGGGTGGAACTGGAACTATTAATTATGCAACTGGAGCCTATTCAGTAACTTTTAGTGCGGTGACGACTGGAGCAGTAACAGCTGATTATCAGTGGGAAAATTGTAATTCTAAGGGAGTAACTGACTTCACCAAAAGTGCTACTAGATTAGCTGGCGAGGGCTTTCAATTCCCTCAAGATGATGGTGGCGATGCTATTTTAAATGTATTTATTGGTCAAGATGGTGAGTATTATTCAATGAAGTCACACTCAGCATACCAATTGAGTGTTGATGCCGACGATTTAAACGCTACAAACAAGGTATATCGCAAAGATATTGGTTTACCTAATTGGAAAGCTGGTTTAGTAACAGAAAAGGGTATTATTTTCTTGAACACCTCAAATCCAACCAAGCCTAAAATGGTAATACTACAGAAGAATGAAACTGGTACGACGGTTGAGCCATACACACTATTTCAACACTTCAAGTTTGAAAATTACAACTACGATGACGCTTATTTTACCTCTTTTGACAGGTGGGTAATGGTTTTATGTAAAAATGTTGGAAGTCTTAACAACGATACAATTTTAATGTGTAATTACTCGGCTAAAACCGTAGATATTGTCAATTATAACGCATTTACAGCAGTACAGAATAATGGTATTATATACATAGGAGACTCTCTTTCAAAATCTGTTTATCAAATATTTTCAGGCTACGATGACATGGGATTACCATTAGAAGCTTTTTGGACAAGCAAAGATGAATTATACGGTGCTGAGAGGCTCAAAAAGACACGCAGGCTTCGCTTCAAAGGGAATATTGACCCAGACCAGTCTGTGGAAGTGTATGTCGATTATGACAGTGCTGGATTTTCTCTTGCAGGCACAATATCCGGTAAAGGCGATTATGTTAACTATCAGACACCTGCCACGATTGGTAGTCCATTAATAGGTGAACAACAGGTTGGTGGTGATGATATTGCTCAAAGTTATCCGTTCTTTATGGAGATGAAGTTAAAGACTCCTAAGTTTAGAAAAAGAACCGTCAAATTACTTCCTAAGGGAATCGGCTACTTTGACCTTGATACAATAATTGACTACGACATTCTTACATTTGAGAATAGAATACCTCGCTCTTATAGAGAAAAACAAAACGTTTCTTTAAATGGACTACAAAATAATTTAGATAATCCTCAATAATATGGCTTCAAAGCTTGGAAAAATCATTGCAGATTTTAGAACATCATTAGCAGTTAAAATCGCAGTAGGTGGTGAAACTGGTACTTTACAGAGTGCAACAGACGATGACAGCGTAGCACTGCCAACTGGTCATTACTTTTTAACATTAGACGGTGACAATTCACAAAAAGAACACATTGCCTGTACCTTAATTGGGACGGCTTTAACTGCTATTAAATCAGTATCAAGGCAGGGCGTGCAGACTACTGGCTGTGTCCGAGAGCATAGAATTGGAGCTACAGTAACAATCACTGATTTCGCTCACATAAAATACATCAACGACCTTTTAGATGGCACCACAGACTTGGATGGTTCAAATCCTCTTGCTTATGATACCCAACCAACTATTACAGACGATAAACAACTGGCAACTAAAAAATATGCCGATGATATAGCCATTGCTGGTGGAGCAGACGCTTCTACTTCTACTAAAGGCATTACTAAGCTATCTACTGCTCCAGCTTCAGCAACCGAGCCAATAGCAGTAGGAGATAATGACACTAGACTGCCAACACAAGACGAGAATAATGCTTTGGCTGGCACTTCTGGAACTCCAAGCACTTCTAATAAATACGTTACTAATGACGACACTTCAGCCACATCTTCGAATAACAAGGTAATCAGATACGGTGCAGCTGGTCTTATCAAGTCATCAACGACTGCAGCAAGTGTAGCAGGTGATGTGGTGGCACTTGATGCTGGAAACAAATTGCCAGCAGTTGATGGTAGTCAGCTAACAGGAATCATAAGGAATTTTTATCAAACAGTCGTTTATAATAACACATCTACTGATGCCAGCGGACTTGCCACAACATTAAAAACAGCATCCAGTCAAGATGGACAGTATATGGTAGCTACAGCGTTACCAGGAAGCGTGTATATTTATTTGTTGAAAAAGGACAGCAGTGGTGCATACTATATCATAGCCACAGTAAGTGAAAACATAACTGGTGGTGAGGGTGTTTCATATTTATGCCCAGTGATTGTTGGTAATTATATTTATATTATATCGAAAAGAACGCTGGCTGGTCAGATAGTCGATAGATATGACCTAGCCACACTTGGAAATAAAACATCCACAACTATAGCAGGCGGCTCGTTTCATACAGCAACACCACTCACTGCGGTGTCGGAGGGTAGCAATATTTATATTAATGTTTCTAGCAATGTACTAGATAAGTACACATTGGCTGCCAACACTATTACATATTCGTCATCTATTACATTTACAAGTCTTGGTTCTGACGGAGGACTTGTGTCAGATGGTAGTTATTTCTATTCTTGCGAGAACACAGCTGCACCAACACTACAAACATTGAGAAAATATAACTTTACTGGTGGTTCCGCAGTTTCTACAAAAAGTATTAGTATAGATAATAGCGGACAACAGTATGAGGGGACCAATAGACTTGTCAGTCTTTCTTCAACAGAGCTTGGTATAGTTAAGGCATCTAGCCGACAATACTCCACAACTGTAACTGGTAATTATTTTACCATTAAGCCTTTGGCAACATTCTAATATGATAAAAATATAATAATAAAAATATGGCTTTAACAGCAGAGCAAATTGCTCAACTAGACCAAGCATACGCAAGAAATAAAAGCGGACAAGCAACAGACACAAATGCTGGTGATGTTGCTAATATTGCTTATGCTGAAAAAAACCTAGGATATAAATATGACCCTACAAGAAATCAATCAGTCACTGGTGCAGCAGGTGGACAGTCTAGTGTGCAACAAACACAGCCAATGATACCAGCAGACCCTACAACTGGTGATGTTTATAAAGGTCTTATTCCAGCACTAACACCAGAAGAACAGGCGGCTTATAACAGACAGCAAACCATATTAAACGAAGACACTGCCCCTGTAGATGAAGAGGCTATTAGAAAGAAAAAGCTAGACGAAATGCAGACCGAAATTGATGCTCTTAACAAGGTTTACGCCATGAAGCGACATGAGGCAGAAAGAGCAGGGTTGGGTAGATTGGGTAGTGCTGGTGCCATTCAGGCTCGTAGAGGGCTATTAGGTAGTGATTTTGGTGCTTCACAGACAGCTGCACAAGAAAGTGCCAACCAAGATGTATATAGTGCTATTGATGCAGAAAAGAATGCTAAAATTTCTAATATAATGGCAGCCGCACGTGGTGCTGCTCAATCTGAAATTGCTAGTAAGGTTGAAGCTCGCAGAAAAGGTGCAGACTCTTATGTTGCCTTTTTAAAAGATGCCGCTACTCGAAAAACTCAAAGAGCAACGGATGCTATTAAAAACATATTAGCTCAGAATTTACAGCCTAAAGACAGCGACCTTGAAACTATTGCTAAGGAGATTGGCATTAGTGTTGGGGAGTTGAAGAGCCAGTACATGGCTAATAAAGCAGAAAATGACAAGTTAGTGGCAGATAAAATTGCAAAAAAAGAGGTTGCTACTGCTAAAAAGGCTGCAGACGAGCTAAAAGCTAAGCAAGAAGCCACTAAACTATCAGGCAAGCCAACCGATAAAGACTTGTTGGATAAGGGCTATACATACATCCAAACTCCAGCTGAAAGAGACAGATTGAAAGGTTTAGGCTATGAAAAATATACACAAGACGGTAAAACCTACATGAAACCCGGAAAAAATGTGGTTAAGACTGTTAAGGTTGGAAGCGGTAAGACCAGTCAAACATATCAGATTACTTATGACCAATATGGACAAGAGTTGAAGCGTGAAAAGATTGGCGGAGGTGCAATCCCTACAAGTGGAGGCACTAAAACTTCTACAAAAAGCACAACTACCAAGGTTACAACCGTTAAACAGACACCAGAAGAAAAGGCTTTTGAGAAAGACCTCTCTAATGCTAGAAAGAATTTAGCACAGGGAAAGCCTTGGGGAGCTGAATGGAATTATCTTAAAAATCAGTATGGAGTACCAACAGATAAGTTAGATGCTATTTTAAACAAGGACCAATACTATAACAACTAAAATGAGCAGTATTAACTTTGACAAGTATATTACTTCAAAGCCAATAGCTACACCTAAAACAGCCTTAAATTTTGACAAGTACATAGTAAATAAGCCAGTAGTAGGTGCTAAACCAGTAATACCACAGGGCAAGATAGTGGAAAAGACTTTAAAAGGTGGTGGGACTTTTAAGCTAAAAGTTGGTGACCCGAATGCTTTAATTAAAACAGAGCGTTCTACTTATGGTGGGGTGCCAACCAAGAAAGGCTTTGAGCGTGCTGATGTGGTTCCTGTTTCTTTAGGTGGAGTCAACTCATCGCCTGCTAATATTCAATATGAGAAATATCCTGTAACTGAAAAAGTTAGGGAGTTTTTGAATGAGTCAATTTTAGGCAGACAATATGTGCCAAAAACAAGCACTGATAAATTTATTTTAAACGAACTATTACCAAAGTATAAAAGTGGTCAAATATCTCTGCGTGAGGCACAGGCAAAAGCAGTTTCATACTTATCCGACGAACAGCAAGGACTTAAAAAAACAGTAGCAGGAAACCTATTAGCAGGACTTAAAGAAGCTCCTAGCCAAATATTCTCATCAATTAAAAAGAAGTTAGAGCCTGAAAAGACATTTACCTTTGATGTTGGTGCTGGATTAAGTCCAGAACAGGCTAAAATGGCACAAGCAGAGGCTAGAAAAGAGCCTGTTGTGCCTATTAAAAAGCCAATACTTGAGCAATACGGAGAAGATGTTAAACAGGCGGCTAAAGATGAGGCTTTTTTAAGGTCCAAGAAGCTTGGCTTAGTTAAATCAACACCAGCGACAAACCTGCGTGAAGCTAAAATCAAGGAAGCACGAGTTCAAAAAACAGCCGAGGCGGTTACAGCTCCGGTTAGGTGGACTGCTGGCTCCTTGGCGAGCGTAGCTACATCTGGTGCTTTAGAATATGCAGGAGTAGATAAAACCTATAAGCCAAAGACTGATGCAGAAAAACTGTTAATTGGAGAAAACGAAATAAAAAGACTTTCAAAGTCAGATGATTTATATGGACAGATTGCTAAAACAAGCGTGCCTCTTGCCATCATTGCAGGTGCATTTTTAGAAAATCCTTTTATTGCTGGTACTGGCATTGGACCTGCCATTAAGGCAGGTGTAAAGAAAGCTGTGGTTAAACAAGGATTAAAAGTTGTAGAAAAGAAAATTGCTAAAGAAGAATTGGTCACCCTAGCAGAAAAAGCTCTAGACGACATGGCTCAGACTGGAAAAATGACACCTGAACAAGTTGGACAGGCGGTGGCAGAGGTTGAGAAATTTAAGGGTGCTATCGCTAAATCAGAGGCACCAAAAATTGAGCCTAAGGTTGAGGTTCAACCTAAAGCCGATGAAATACTGCCAGAGCCTGTTAAAATCGCACCAGTGGGCAAAATTGAGCCAATTACGCCAACTGTAAAGACAATGAAGACAGCAGACTTAGTATCTATTAAAAGGGATGGCGGATTTAGAACACCAGAAGAAGCTTTAAATTTAGAAAAAAGTATTGCGGATGAGGGAATTAAAGAGCCGATTGTGTTGGTAAAAAAACCAGACAATACTTTTGTTTTAGATAATGGCAATAAAAGAATAGGCGTAGCTGAAAAACAAGGCATAAAAGATGTGCCAGTTGCAATTTATCAACAGTCTAAAAATGGAGAATCAATCAAACTAGATGGAGATGATTACGATAAGGCTGTGGAAGATTATAAAAAGCAATATGCCAAGAAACCAGAGCCAATCAAATCAGACTTTGACGAAGTAAAGAAAAGTAGAGTTTGGGAAAGAATTAAAGCTGAAAACCCCGGACTATTGGACGGTGAGGTTAGTTATCAAAAAAGCTCAATTAAGGGTGAAATTGATAAGGCTGTTGAAGATATAGAAAAAGATGCAGTCACTTCATACCGCAAGGCTATGGGATTTGAGCCAGCACCACAAGTTGAGCAAGTGGCTAAGAATATTGTATTAGCAGAAAAAGCACTTGAGTCTGGAGACAATGAAGCTTATGCCAAGCTGATTAAACAAAGAACTCTGGCACAAACTGAAAGAGGTAAGGCAATCGTACAGGAAAAGGCAAGTGTTACTAATAACACCACTGACCGTTATGTGAAGCAGGTTATTCGTGATAGGCTTGATAATATAAGTAAGAGAGTGATAGCTGATTTTAAAAGTAATAAATTTGACTCAGCTCAAAAAGTAATTAAAAAGGAAGTTGAAAAGATAAAAAAGGTTATCTCATCTAAAAGACTGAGTATCCAAGAAGCTCAAGACTTCATCGATAAACTAGCTTGCAAATAATATGGCTACATTCTGCATACCAAAACATTTAGTTGCTACATTAAAAGACTCTGTCATTAAAGGAAACGTGAATATTGCTGAAATATACGAAATGACATCGGTTCAAAGGCGAGAGTATTTTGGCAAGTTTACTAACAAGGAACTCGGTAAGTTTATCAATACTGAATTTGAAAAGGCGATGGTGTCAAAAAAGGCGAGTGCCTTAGCTGACTGGGCTAAGTCTGTATATGACCCTAAAACTAAAAAGGACTCTTACAATGGATTAATAAACAAGATTAAAGAGCTTGATGAACTCGGAGTATTAACACCAACCTCAGAAGATAAGTTTTTACAAGACTTGGCTGAAAACAAGCTTGGTATTAAGGTGTCACCTAAGGAAGTAGAGGAAATCCATAAGCGAGCTACTGTATTACAGGAACTAGAGAAAGAGATTAACTTGGGCAATCCTGACAAGTTTAAGGACAACCTTAAATTTTTAGAAGCAAAGGCTGACATGGATAAATACATTGAGGGAATTAATCCATCATCAAGGCTTAAGGTTGCTACCGGATTGATTGGTCGTGGCAGTATGCTTTTTAATATTAAAAGTGCTGCTCTTAATATCGAGTCAAACATTGTAGCAGGTTTAGCAGAGGCTTTATCTAGGAGAATAGCCAACGGCTCAATTAAGACAACGGATAGAGAATTGGCAAAGAAGTTTGTCCAACAAAATATAGAGATTTATAAAAAAACAGGCTTTGACTTTTCAAGAATGTATAATGCTGACTCTTTGGAACGTGGAGCTAAGGCAGTTGATGATATTATCACTGCAGAGGGACCAGGAGCTACTAGGAAATATGGTCGATTTGTTAAAGATATAGTTTTTGATAAATTAATGGGAAGACCTGATGTAGAGTTTGCTTCAAGACATTTTGCTGATAGTCTCAACCTAAATTCTTTAAAGATGGCTAATGGCGACAAAGCCAAAGCTACGGAGATGATGAAAGATGCCATGAAGTTGGCACCAGAAACAACCGAGGGTGCTTTATTAAGAGAGCAGTCAGTTTTTGACTCTGAAATGGCTACATGGACAAACAAAAGTTGGTCATCACAGACTGCTCTTAAATTGCGTGATGCTTTAAATCAAATCTTCCCGGATGCTAGACTTGGCGACCTTTCAATGCCTTTTGTAAAAACACCTGCCAATGTAATATCAACAGGATTAGATTATGCAGGCGGTGGAGCTGTTAAAGGTATTTACCAAATGGCAAAGATGTTTAAAAACAAAGACTTCACTAAAAGCGAAATGTCATCGGTTATTAGAAATCTGTCAAGAGCTGGTTTAGGACTTACCGGAGCTTTGCTTTTTACATCACAACTAACGGAAGATGATTTTGTCGGAGCCTACGACCCTGCACGAGCACAAATCGAGGAATTAAGAGGCAGTAGCAACAACTCAATAAGGCTTTTCAATAAATGGTACAGCACAGATTATCTTGGTCCATTTGCTGTTCCGGTATCAAGCATTATGTATGCTAGAAAATACGGTCAAGGAGGTTTAAACTCAGCCATGCAATACACCAAGGGAACTTTGTCACAGTTTGGTCAAATTCCGGGCATTGAACAGATAGCCGATATTTATAAAAGTGCTACAAAAAAAGGAAAGGCTGAGGGAACTGGTGAGGTTGGTGCCGGAATGTCCGCTGATTTTACTAATTTTGCATTATCCAGAATTGTGCCTAGTTTTGTGACTGACATTGCCAATGTTCTTGATACTTCCAAGCGTGAAACTCCAAGGGGTGTTGTTGACAGTGTAAAATCTAAATTGCCCGGACTAAAAAACACTTTAAAAGAGAAAAAAGACGTGTTCGGTAGACCAATTAAAGCTGAAAACCCCGTCATTACCCTATTGGCTGGCTCAAGAATTAAAACATCAAGAGAAGATGATACTATTAAGGAAATTAACATGATGATTAACACCAGTGGAAAAAGTATTAATTTCACTGACTGGACTAAATCTACTGGTAAGCAACTGGGAGCTTTTAAGCTTAAAGTTGGTGACGAAAAGTTTAACCAAGCTAAACAGGAATATGGAGAACTTCTTAAACAAAAACTTGACGACATTGTAAATAGTGATAAATATAGAAATGCCGATGAATTAGATAAAATTTCTATGCTTAATAATGCTGATTTAGGGGCTATTAAGAAAATAACCCAACAATACGGGTTTAAATATAAATAAATTATTTACGTTTTTATCATTTTGGCTATTATCTATTGGGATATTAGAGTTCAGGGTAAAATTTATTAGACCACTTCTTAAATTTGTTGTATAATAAAAGAATGGAAAACAATGAACAATTCGAAGAGTTCCAAGACTTAAGACTTTCACAAGCTCACGAACATCACCAAGATGTAACTGGCTTGCTTGATGTCCTAATAGAAAGAACATCCAATGAAGAAATGGAGAACTCTCTTGACGTTATTATTGAGCAAAATGATACTTTAGTAAAAACTATTAAGGACCAGAGTATCGTAGACCCTCTTGAAAAGATTACCAAAGCTATTGAAAAAATAGCAGACAGAAACAATTTTATTGATGTCGAGGTTATTAAACTAAAGGGTGAAAAAGGTGATGACGGTTACACTCCAGTTAAGGGTAAGGATTATGATGATGGCAAAGATGGTTATACCCCAGTGAAGGGCAAGGACTATTTTGATGGTAAGGATGGCAAGGACGCAGATGAAAAACTGATTATAAGTGAAGTTTTAAGCCAAATACCAACACCAAAAGACGGAAAAGATGGAAAAGAAGTGGATAAAAGCTTTATTATATCAGAAGTTTTAAGCCAAATACCTAAAACAAAAAACGGTATCAAGGGAAAAGATGGCAAGGATGGCTCACCAGACAGTCCAACTGATATAGTTAAAAAATTAGAGTCTCTTGAACGTGAAGAAAGGCTTGATGCTAAGGCTATTAAAAACCTTGACAATCATATATCCAACAGGCTGTTCCCTTTCTCTAACAAGTCTTTTGTCAATTTAACCGATACACCAGAAACTTACGCAGGTCAAGCTGGCAAGGTTGTCAAAGTAAAGGCTAACGAAGATGGTCTTGAGTTTGGTGTTGGCGGTGGAAGTGGCTCGGTGTTATTGGCTGACAAGTATAACGCTTCAACCGTATCAGGGATATTAATTTGTTCAAAATATAACGTACTAGCTAACTAAAAAATATGAGTTTAGAAAGATTACAAATACCTTATTTATCCACAGCTGAAAGGGTTGCCATCATCCCTAATGACCGTGACTTAATTTATGACACAGACTTAAAGTCGGTTTTTATAGGAGATGGAACTACACTCGGAGGTAATCCTTTGGTGGCAGGTGGAATCAGTGAATTCACTGAGTTGACCGATGTGCCATCATCTTATACAGGTCAGGGTGGTAAAATTGTAGCAGTTAAGGCTGATGTGTCCGGTTTGGAGTTTATTGCAGCAGGTTCAGGTACAGGTGACGTTGTCGGTCCAGCAACAAACACAGACTCTTATATACCACAATGGGATGGTGCAAACTCCAAGACTTTAAAAAATGGCATACCAACATCCACCTTTGCACCAGCACTAGGTCCAGATGATAACTACGTCACTGATGCTGAGAAAACAGTCATAGGTAATACTTCAGGCACCAATACAGGTGACCAAGACCTTAGCGGATTAATACCAAAAACTCAAAACACTTTAACTAAAGAACCAACTGGCTTCACTTCACCAGCTGATGTGATTGTAACCTATGACTCAACAGCTAGAACTGTAACCCTAACAGGCACAGTAGAGGCTTATTTTAGAGGCACAGTTGTCTCAGCCCTAGTATCAGGCTGGGTATCAGATGCACACACAGCAACAACCGGTCCTTGGTTCTTATACTATAACGGCTCAGCTTTCGTTTGGTCACAAACTGCATGGACTTGGGATATGTTGATGATTGCCTTTGTCAATTACGGAACGACTGACAAATTTGCAATTAGAGAAACTCATGGCTTAATGCAATGGCAAGCTCACGAGGAATTTCACGAAACCATTGGCACTTATGCTTCAGCTGGTGGTGATATGTCAGGCTATACTCTAGCCTCAACCACAGCTGCTAATCGCAGACCAGTAGTGTCTTCAACAATGATTGATGACGAGGATTTACATACAGCAAACGCTACACTAACCTCATCACTATATACTAAGCATTACATTGCAGGTGCAGGTGCTACTTCTACCTTTGTAGTAGAAACAGCTGACATTGTGCCGCTATCAACAAACAGACCTTACTTTAATGAATTTACTGGAGGTGTTTGGACTCAGACCTTAATGGCTACTAACACCTATTCAGATGTATGGTTGGTAGCAGTGCCAGCTTCAGCAGACACAACTTCACAGCAATATCGTTATATTTGGGTACAGGGTCAAACTAATGGTTCTTTAGCAACTATCGATGCCTTAATACCTGGTTATCTTAACTTAGGACAATTAGCCACTATAGCAACTGAATTTGTCTTTATTGGCAAGATAGTAATTCGATACACAGGTGGTAATTGGAATTTAACAAGCGTAGCTAAATTAACAGGCACTAAATTATCTCAAGTAGCAACCTCAGGTAATTATCTAACTGGTGTAACAACAGACACAACATTGACTGGTGGAGGCACACCAGCTTCACCATTGGTAGTAGCTAACCCAGTAGCACCACAGACAACTGGCTTTACCATTACAGCTGGAACTACACCAAAGACTTTAACAGTAGCTGACACAGCTTCGGTAACTGGCACCAATACAGGTGATAATACGGTAGCCACTGCTTTAACAGGTACGCCAAGTATTACAGTCGCAACAGTTACAACTACTGGTAACATAGAATTAGGTCACGCAACTGATACAACTATCGCTAGAGTATCAGCTGGTGTTATTTCAGTGGAGGGTGTCACAGTACCGACAATTTCAAGTACTAGCACATTTACCAACAAAAGAATAAGCAAAAGAGTAATAACAACCACTCAATCAGCAACACCCACAATCAATACAGACAATGGTGATATATTCTCAATAACAGGTTTAGCTCAAGCAATCACTTCATTTACTACTAATCTAAGTGGTACACCAACAGCAGGTGATATGATGATGATACAGATAACCGATTCAGGAGTGGCAAGAGCAATTACTTGGGGAGCTTCATTTGATGGAACTACTGCTACACCTTTGCCTACTACTACAGTTATCTCAACTTTATTAAGAGTACTTTTTCAACGCAACACCGCTAATGATAAGTGGACTTGCATTGGAATTAATTAAAAAAATATATGTCATTACAAAAAGTTAAAACATTGCCATCAGGTGTATCATTCGACTTCCATAAGATTACTAAATGTAACTTCGATGATGCTACAATGAGTGCAGAGATTACAGTATCTTCATTTCTTAATGAAGCAGCGAAGATTGCTAAGAAAACTCCAGTAGAGGAAACAGTCAAGTCAGTATCAATCGC
>CAIKYI010000525.1 GCA_903831545.1 uncultured Methylobacter sp.
ATTTGGCCAAGAAACTTGTCCTGGTCAAAATTGGGATCGGAGTTTTTCAACTGTCCGATAGTTTTATTAACAAATGCTAAAATTCGGCTGGCTACTTTTTCAGGTGAAAAGTCTGTGTTGTTAGTATTTGCCGAGGATACGCTGTCTGCACCAATGGCTTTTTGAATGCCCTGGACAACCTGGTTTTCAACTATTTTATCGGGAATCCTGTTTAATGCCGATTGATTTTGTTCGGGCATCAATTGCTGGGGGCCGGTATTTTGAGAGACAAGATCGTGGTTAAAGCGCTGGGTATTTCTAGCTAAAAACTGAAAGGGGGAAATTGAGTTATGAATTGAATGAGTGTTCATGGTGGCGCCCTAATCTATTGCTCATGGTGTAACTGATAGCGGCTTGCCATTAATAAACTTTAGTTTTGTAAGCTGTCATCCAAGCATTAGCTTAGACCCAGCAAGAGTATCGAGGCAAAGCTGAAATTATTGACGAGGGTTTCAGGCAAGGCAAAAGAAAAGAAAAGTCAAATCATGTGGCCTCGTTTAACTAAAGACCTGACCTTTATAACCTTGCGTTGCTGGATCTTTTCGGGTTTATTCAATTTGAACAAGACGCCACTTTGAGTGGTGAAAACTGGCCATTACCCCTGTTATTTAGAACAAATTACATTGTTACAAGCTCCCCGCTATTTCCCTGAAACAAGCCAGTCCCGCTTCTACATTATCAATAATTTCAGCGACCAAATCATCGGGTTCCGACAGGTTATCCAGATCAGCGAGGGACTTGTCTTTTAGCCAAAAAATATCCAGACTGGTTTTGTCTCGGGCAATGATTTGATCATAACTAAACTTACGCCAGCAGCCTTCTGGATTGCTTTGTTCATTCCACGTTTCTGCACGCTGATGTCTGTTTTCAGGGTTAAAACAAGCAATGAAATCTTGTAAATCATCAGAGCTTAATGGCTTCTTTTTCAGCGTGTGGTGAATATTGGTTCGGTAGTCGTAATACCAAACTTCTTTAGTCCAGGGATCTGGACTGGCAGCGCGATTATCAAAAAATAACACGTTGGCCTTTATACCATTGGCATAGAAAATCCCGGTCGGTAAACGTAAAATGGTATGCAGCTCGGTATTTTCCATGAGCTTTTTTCTTACCGCTTCTCCAGCGCCACCTTCAAACAACACGTTGTCAGGCACTATCAGGGCTGCACGTCCGGTACTTTTTAACATGCTCCGGATATGCTGAACAAAATTAATCTGTTTATTTGATGTTGCCCAGAAATCTTGGCGGTTATAGGTCAGATTGTCTTTTTCCTGCTCACCTTCTTCATTGGTAAACGTCATGCTGCTTTTTTTTACCAAATGGAGGATTGGCCAAGACCAAGTCCACTGAATAGGGGGAAGATGCAACCAGTGCATCATTGGGAGACACTAAACTGTCGCCGTCGATTTCTCCGATATTGTGCAAGACCATATTCATCAAACACAATCGGCGGGTACTGGCGACTATTTCGTTGCCGTAAAAGGTTTGATGCTTTAAGAATTCTTTCTGGGCCTTGTCCAGCTTGTGATGGCCCTGAAGATAATCATAAGCAGCTAAAAAGAAACCACCAGTGCCACAAGCAGGATCAGCAATGTCTTGTTAGGCTCCGGACGCATGCATTCCACCATCGCTTTAATCAAGGCGCGCGGGGTAAAGTATTGGCCTGCACCTGATTTGGTATCTTCCGCGTTCTTCTCCAGCAAGCCCTCGTAAATCGTGCCTTTGGTATCAGCACCCAACATTACCCAATCGGTATCGTTGACCAAATCAATCAAGCGCGACAATTTAGCCGGGTCTTGGATCTTGTTTTGGGCTTTGGTAAATATCTGTCCCAGCATCCCTTCTTTGTTGCCTAATTCCCTCAACAGCGTTACATACTGCACTTCTAAAGCCGCACCTCTTTTGTATTTAAGGCTTTGCCAGTTGTACTCTACTGGAATGCCGACATCACGGTTATAAGGCGGCAGGCTGTATTTTTCTGCCATTTTCAAGAAGATCAAGTAAGTCAGTTGTTCCAGGTAATCGCCGTAACCCACGCTGTCATCACGTAAGGTAGTGCAAAACTCCAGACTTTGGAAACTATAGATTCAGTATTCATAATAACTAAACGATATAAGAGAGGACTTACCGTTTCGCGGCAAGTTTTTTGTCAAGCGTCAATAGCTCAATATTATGGGCTTTGGCGGTTCCGGCAATAATGGCATCAGGTAATTTAACGCAGTGCTGATGCCGAAATTGTATCGTTAAACCTTCAATGATTGGACTAATGGCTAAATAAGTCATACGCTCCAAAAGGCGATTGATTACCTACGCTTCATCAGCGGTTAGGCTGGGGTAACTCAACCACTCCATACGGGTAATGGCACTAAACCCGCAAACGGTTAAACTAATACCCTTTAAAACAGGAATAACGGTGTCATTACCTTTGAGCAATCCAATAATGATATTGGTGTCTAATAAATAATTAAGACCATTCATCACGCATCGCCTGTTGAATTTCTAGCGGATTGCCTTTGAATGACGGCGAGTCACTTAATATCCCAGCAAAATCGGTCAATAATTCAGCGCGCCGCCATTGGGCGTTCCTTGCAATTCAACTATTAACGCAAACAGAGCCATATAAATAGCTGCTTTTTTTGAGGCCTTATCTATGCTGCGCCTAAGGCACTTGCCGTCTATTGCTATAACCTCTCCATCAGTTATATTGGCTAAATCCGAGACCCAGCGAGAAAAACAGAGGCTGAACTGGTCAGCATAAACCTCACCAAAGGTGTCGTGCGAGGGTATGCCATGCTCTAAACCAAGCGCTTCAGTGAACCACTGCTCTTTTGCAACACCAAATTCTTCAATAGCAACCCAGTTATAAGCGCCACACACATCGCAACCAGTCTAATCAAGAATATATCTTGTAGTTGATGCTTCTTTTGCCTGTTTACTCTGGGATCTTCAATGCTTAAAAAGTGATGAATAATAGAAGGTGTTGGTTTCGCTGTCATTTCAAATCAAAAAGATACACTTAATACCCCATCTAAATTCTATTTTCAAATGCTTTTAAGCGCGATTAAGCGCGATTGCCCTGCCCTTTTCCCTTTTACGTGTATAATTTTTTTCTAAAAAACATAAGCTACAACTATCTCCTTAGCGTTTTTAATGCTTTGCACGTCGGAGTTTACTAACAATACTTTTAGGATTGCTTGAGTATGAGGTTGCAAACTTGCTTGACAAAATTAGTTTAATAAATCAAAGATTTGGTCGGCTTGGGAGTATACTAATCGGCCCAGATATGAAAGGGACAGTATTGTTCCCTAAATTGGTAACATAGCAACATGAACTCACTTTCTTTGCTGTTCTGGATTGTATCCGGAATCTTATTGCAACTGGCGATCTATCTGGGCATTGTCTATTGGCGTCACTGGATGAATTATCACGCCTTGCCAAACCGCATGGAGGATTTGAACTTAACTGTGGGTCGGGACGAGTCGCCAAACGTCGAAGAAATTACTGTACCTGCTCGGTTGGACTTTCGGAAATTCAGAGTCGACCGAAAGGTAATGGAGGATGCTTGTTCGTCCATTTGCTCGTTTTTCCTCG
>CAIKYI010000526.1 GCA_903831545.1 uncultured Methylobacter sp.
TAACTACCACAACTAAAGCGGCGGCTATGTATCTTAAGATAACGGCGTGCAGCGAAAGATGCGGAAAAGCGTCCGGCTCCTGTTCGGTGTAGATTTTGATTTGACGACTTTCATAATTGAAAACCGTATATATCGCGATCAGATACACCCCCAATATGATGGGACTAAAAACACCGATGCGACCAAAAGTTATCGCTTCCTTATTTAAGGCCAAGGTCATTCCCAAGCCGTTAAAGCCAATCATGACAATGCCAAAGGCAGCTGAAAGAATATGGCCTTGACTGGATGAGGTAAATAGCGAACCTTTGCGGTATAAAAGATCCAGAATCACGATAATGGCCAGATTAAAAATGCAGGCACCGAAAATGGCACCCACTGCAACATCAGGTGCATCAATCAGGGTTACGGCGCTTATTCCGCTGGCTAATTCAGGCACGGAAGTGATGGTACCGATCAGTAAAAAGCCTATCCAATTGCCGCCCAACCCGGTCTTATCGGATATGGCGTCACCATAAACAGTTAATTTTACCCCCGCAAAGCCAACTATCAACAGACATGCGAAGAATTGCAACCAGACAAAAATAATGTCGTTAATAATCAGGACTCCTTTGGCGAATATCCCACTTTATTGCGCAATTAGCACTTTATTAATTGAAAGAGGCTTTTTTGTTATCTCTTTTTCAGTTCCGCTTGAGTCAAATGCCGCACATCTTGGCCCTTTACCATATAAACCAGATGTTCGCAGATATTGCAGGCGCGATCGCCAATGCGCTCGAGTGCCCGGGCAACCCAGAGCACGTCGAGCATTCTGGTAATATTTCTCGAGTCTTCCATCATTTGCGTAACCAGTTGACGGATGATGCTGGCGTATTCCCTATCGACATTTTCATCTAATTTAATAATCAATGTCACGTCTTCCACCTTCATTCTGGCAAAGACATTCAGGGCGCCGTGCAGCATATTCTCAACCAGGTCAGCCATGTGCACCAACTCAAAATAGTGTTTATGCCTGTTGCTGGAGTCGGTTTCGGATAATTGGATTGCCATTTCAGCGATACGCTCGGCCAAGTCGCCAATGCGTTCAAGCTCAATAACAATTTTTATGGCTGTAATTAATAATCTTAAATCGAATGCGGCAGGTTGTCTTAAGGCCAGAATTTCCATGCATTCGCGATCGATGGCAATTTCTAGGGCATCAACCTCATTATCAATCTTAATGACCTGTTCGGCCATTTGTAGGTCACCGGTTGAGAAAGCGGTAACTGCCCGCTTAATTTGTTGTTCAACCAGACCTCCCATTATTAAGACCCGGTCGCGCATATCTTCAAGTTCTTTATTGAACTTGCCTGAAATGTGCAACCCTATTTTACTGTTATCCATCACTTGCTCCTGTTAACCGTAACGACCGGAAAGATCATCTTTGGTCAGATTTTTTTGCGGATTGGCAACCAATTCTGAGGTTTTACCCAATTCAATGACTTTGCCCAGGTACATAAATGCTGCATGCCCGAAAACCCTGGCAGCAAGTTGCAGATTGTGCATCACAAGCATACGGGGCATTAAGTTCTTTTCAAATCCGACACATTAACGATTTATAGTAGAATTTTTTGTGGTTTTTACAAGGCATTTATTGGCTGCTTTTTGTTGTTATGGGCGTCAATTTGGTGGCGTCCCCGAAAAAATAAAATTCACTTACCCGGCTGCTTACGACAAGGCACAATTATTAAACAATCTTCCTTCTAAATCGGGTAATTAACAATACGTATAAATACCTATTTGATTTCCTAAATCTTAGTCAGTTCAAGTTTTAGGATGGGGAGGGCATAGGGATCTACACAAGTAAAAATCGACGTCATTCCGGCAGGGAGAGCAAAGCGAGGGTTGGTCAGACCCGTTAAAGCGCTTAGCGAATCAAGGTTACAGGGATTTTAAAACACGATTGAAGGTTTGCCATCCATCGCA
>CAIKYI010000527.1 GCA_903831545.1 uncultured Methylobacter sp.
GTAATAATGATACTCCTCAGTGTAAAGGCGCTTTCTGCAGGCTCCTGATATACCCTGTGTTGTTATTGCTCGCTTGTGTTGAAATATTGACTACCGTAAAACTTCGCTCTGAAGTATTGAGGTGTAGTCAATTATTTTCCTCATGGGATGAGAAAAAGATTGCAGGGATTACTGCATTTATTTTTAAAAAGTGTTTCGCTCAGGAATATTCGTTTTAACAACTATAACATTACAGCTATGGAAGAGTTAAAAAGCAAAAAAATGAAAGTGTTACTCCTGTCATTCATTGTTTGTTTCAGCCTGACCGGAAATATATATGCTTTGGAGTCCGGGAGTAAAGCGCCTGATTTTGAATTGGCCGGTTCACAGGGAACAGTAAGGCTTTCAAGTACTGCCGGTTCTGTGGTCTATGTTGATTTCTGGGCATCATGGTGCGGCCCTTGCCAGCAGTCGTTTCCCTGGATGAATGCCATGCAGGAAAAATACAAGTCAAAAGGAGTTAAAATTATAGGGGTTAATCTTGATGGTAAAACAGAAGATGCAAAGAAATTTCTTGCACAAAACCCTGCTCTTTTTACTGTAGCGTTTGACTCAAAAGGTGAGACGCCTAAACTTTACGGTGTAAAGGGTATGCCTACCAGTTTTCTTGTTGGTCGCGATGGTAAAATCATATCTCAGCATTTAGGCTTTAAAGCGAGCGATAAGGATATACTTGAAAAGCAAATCCAGAATGCATTGGAGGTAAAAAAATGAAATCTAATTTTATACTCAAATCACTGCAGGCGATTTTATGTCTGATAGTGCTTGGTTTAACAGGTTGTTCGATAGGGCCTGCAGTTCAGCCTTGGGAGAAAGAGACTCTGGCAAGGCCGGAGATGACTTTTGAAGGTGATCCGCTTGATTCAAAGTACACTGAGCATATTTATAGCAGCAAAGAGGCTGCCTCAGGCGGCTCAGGTGTCGGTGGTGGTGGGTGCGGATGCAATTAATGAACTTATAAACTTTAGGGCATACCAATGAAATCTATCACATACCCATCAACAAATGTTGTCGGAGCAGCTCTTTTTGCTGCAGCTATTGCATTGCCAGCATCTCAAACTGCTTTTGCTGAAGCCGCGCCAGAGCATGGCATCGTCAGTTTCAAATACCTGAATTACGAGGATCGACAGCCTGATCAGGATCGCATCAATGTAAATGCTTATTCTGTAATGGGCATGACACCAATTGCGGGAAAGTGGTCAATAAGCACGACCTACACTAATGATTCAGTTACCGGTGCATCTCCGGAGCATCATTCAACGCTTTCAGGTGCGTCAATGAAAGAAAGCCGGCAGGCTATTGATCTGAGCGTTACCCGCTACCTTCCCAAAGGATCGGTAACTCTTGGAAGCAGTTACTCAGCGGAACATGATTACATTTCACGCGGGTATTCTGCCCAGGAGAGTATCTCTACAGAGGATAAGAATACGACATTCACATTCGGCGGCAGCTATACAACCGATTCAATTAACCCAACGAATGACAAACAATCCTTTTATGATACAAAGTCTTATTCCGGGATGATAGGCGTTACTCAAGTGCTGACAAAGGATGATATTGTTCAGCTTAACCTAGGGTATACCAGCGGCAAAGGGTATTTCAACGATCCATACAAGTTATTTGATCAAAGGCCTGATAAGCGGGAAAGCAAGACCTTCATGACCAGGTGGA
>CAIKYI010000528.1 GCA_903831545.1 uncultured Methylobacter sp.
TGAATTTGGCAAACTGGAGTTGTTTTCGCTTAAGGATATTATCCCGGAAGGTTGGGAAGCTGCCCAACGCATTCATTTTGCAGATGGCGGTTTGGTCGATCAGATTTATAAAAAAGAATAAGTTAAATAATAAAAAATGTAGGTCGGGTTACGACTGCATGGATGCAGAAGGTAGAGCAATGCAGGAGCTATTGCCGAGCGATAGCGTAACCCGACAATCGAAGCCAATAAGTCGGGTTAAGGCTAGCGCCTAACCCGACCTACGTGATTAAGTAGGTCAGGTCATGTCACAAAATAGTATTATGCCGGGTTTTCGCCCGACCATCGGGTTTACCGTGGTCTATTTAAGCCTGGTGGTTTTAATTCCGCTCAGTACACTGGTGTTTAAAAGTTTCCAGCTAAATTGGGATGATTACGTTCATATCATCACCAACAAGCGGGTGTTGTCTTCGTTTAGAGTGAGTTTTACTACAGCGTTGGCTGCTTCATTAATCGCCAGTTTCTTTGGCTTTATTGTCGCCTGGGTGTTGGTTCGTTATTCGTTTTTTGGAAAACGTTTTTTTCATGCGCTAATCGACTTTCCCTTTGCCCTGCCGACAGCAGTTGCCGGTATTGTGTTGGCGACTGTTTTTCAGCCCAGCGGTTTTTTGGGTAAATTACTGATTGACACCCTTGGTGTACAGGTCGCTTTCAAGCCCTTGGGCATTGTCATGGCGCTGATTTTTATCAGCATCCCCTTTGTCGTACGTACCGTCGAACCGGTATTACTGGAATTTGAAACTTCCATGGAAGAAGCGGCCTCCAGTCTGGGTGCTACACGTTTACAGGTATTTTTAAAAGTCATATTTCCGAATGTGTTCCCTGCATTACTGACCGGTTTTGCCTTGTCTTTTGCGCGAGGCGTAGGCGAATATGGCTCGGTTATTTTTATTGCGGGCAATCTGCCATATGTATCCGAAATTGTACCGTTATTGATTGTCACCAAACTGGAACAGTTCGATATTCAAGGCGCAACAGCCATCGCCCTAACGATGCTGGTCATTTCATTTCTGTTACTTTTATTGATTAACATGCTGCAATATTGGGTGCGCAAGCGCTCCGGACAATTATGAGGATAATGCCATGAACGCAACCGCCCAACCTATAAATCCAGGCAAGTTAGTTGAACGTCATCAACTGGCTGTGCAAGATCCTGACTGGGTCAGATGGAGTTTGATTGTCATAGCATTAAGCTTTATCAGTTTATTTATTTGTTTGCCTTTAGGTCTGGTTATTTTCAAAGCTTTTTCCAAAGGTTTAGAGGCCTACTGGTCCGCTTTAGCGCAACCCGACACACTGGCGGCAATCAGACTGACTTTATTGACGGCCGTGGTCACCGTGCCTTTAAACACCGTTTTTGGTGTCGCTGCCGCCTGGGCCATTACCCGCTTTGATTTTAAAGGTAAAAGTTTTTTGACCACGCTAATCGACTTGCCGTTTTCTGTGTCCCCGGTTATTTCAGGTTTGATTTTTGTGCTGTTGTTTGGCGCCGAAGGTTGGTTTGGCGATTGGCTAATCGAGCATGATATAAAAATTATCTTTGCGGCTCCGGGCATTATTCTGGCAACTTTGTTTATTACTTTTCCCTTTGTTGCAAGGCAGCTGATTCCGTTGATGCAGGAAATGGGCAATCAGGAAGAAGAAGCAGCCTTGTCCTTGGGCGCGAGTGGCTGGAAAATGTTTTGGTCTGTGACCCTGCCCAATATCAAATGGGCTTTGCTGTATGGCGTGCTGCTGTGTAATGCGAGAGCAATGGGCGAGTTTGGCGCGGTTTCGGTGGTTTCCGGACATATTCGCGGCCTGACCAATACCCTGCCGTTACATGTCGAAGTCAATTATAACGAATACAACATTGTCGGTGCCTTTGCCGGCGCTTCGATTCTGGCCGCTTTGGCCATTGTGACCCTTATTTTAAAAACAGCTTTGGAATGGAAGAGCGAGGCAGAGAGGTAAAGGATTAAGCCAATCCTATGCCTTTTTAACTTAATGATGAAGGTTGAAATAACGATAGGATGTGCCGAGCAACGAGGCGCATCGGGTCGCGAAAGATGCGCCTCCTGTCGTCGGCACATCCTGTAGATCTTATCACTTCAACTTTCATCTTTTGCCTTTCGTCTATATTAATTTAGGAAAAAAAATGAGCATTTTACTTTCAAACATCAGTAAAAAATTTGGCGCGTTTTCCGCGCTGGATAATATTAATCTGGAAATTCCGGAAGGCGAATTGGTAGCCTTGCTCGGCCCTTCCGGCTGCGGAAAAACCACATTGCTGCGCATTATTGCCGGACTTGAACGCGCCGATCAGGGACGTATTTTAATCAGCGGCCAGGATCGAACCGAACATGATGTCAGTAAACGCGGCATCGGCTTTGTATTTCAGCATTATGCGCTGTTCAGACACATGACGGTGTTTGAAAATGTGGCGTTCGGCTTGCGGGTCAAGCCACGCCGCGACAGGCCGAGCAATGAAGTCATCGCTAAAAAAGTTCACGCCCTGCTGGAGTTGGTGCAACTCGACTGGCTACATGACCGCTACCCCGACCAATTATCGGGTGGCCAGCGGCAGCGTATTGCTTTGGCGCGCGCGCTTGCTGTTGAACCTTCGGTATTGTTGCTTGATGAACCGTTTGGTGCGCTGGATGCCAGTGTGCGTAAAGACTTGCGGCAATGGTTGCGCAACTTGCATCATGATTTGAATGTCACCAGTATTTTTGTCACCCACGACCAGGAAGAAGCCATGGAAGTCGCCAGCCAGGTGGTGGTGCTTAATCATGGAAAGATAGAACAGCAAGGAGCGCCCAGCGAAATTTATGACCATCCGTCCAACGCTTTTGTCTCCGGTTTTATCGGGCAGACCAATGTTTTTAATCTGGAACATCAGGACACGGACTGGCTGCAAACGGCGGGACTGTCAACTTTGCAGCAGCAAGGCAAGATCGTGCATGTTCGGCCTCATGATATTGTTATTGAAAAATCAGCCCTAGATAGCGATGCGTTTGTCACCCTGAAAGACTGGCAACACCTGGGCGCTTTAATTCGTATTGAATTGGTTAAAAACAGCGTTAACGGACAACCGGCCAGCGTATATGCCGAAATGCCCAATGAACAGTTTAAACGGTTGCATTTGAACAAAGGTGATAAAGTTGATTTAAAAATCCGTCATGCGCACTGGTTTCATTGATTTATCAAGGATTAAGCCTGTGTCTGCCAAATTCAATTTGTTAGAAATAATCGAAAGGAAAGCTTCGCGCCATGAATTTAAGTCAGATTGAATTACTTAGAATTCTTCAGGAAAATGATTTCAGCCTTTCAAAAGCCGCCGAAAAAATGCACATCGTACAATCGGCAGTCAGTCGGCAATTACAGCTATTTGAGGCTGAACTGGGTTCACCTGTTTATGAAAGACAGGGTAAACGGCTGATAGGCTTAACCTCTTTGGGTGAGCGTATCATGGAACAGGTTGCGACCATTAATCTGGCCAAAAACAATATCCAGACCATAGCCGCCGATTATATAGACTCGAACCAGGGTGTTTTGCACATCGCAACCACCCACACCCAAGCCAAGTATTTTTTACCGAAACCCATTTTGAGGTTTAGAGAAAAATATCCGGGGGTCAGAATTTATATGATAGAAGCCTCGCCCGAACAACTGATTAATAAACTGCACAGTCGAAATGCAGATATCGCCATCTGCACGGAAAAAGTGTCTGAAGATATCGATTTGGTCGTTAAACCTTGCTACGAATGGCATCATGCCGTAGTGGTGCCAAAAGATCATCCGTTGAGTGTTGGCAAGATTACTCTTGAGCGGTTGGCTTCATATCCAATACTGACCTACAGCTTTGGATTTACCGGTCGCTCAAATATTGAGATTGCCCTTAAAAATACCGGTATGGAACTGGATGTAATCCTGTCAGCGGCAGATACCGACGTGATTAAAACCTATGTTCGACTAGGAATGGGCGTTGGCATTATTGCGGGCATGGCTTATGACCCGCTGATGGATCAGGATTTGATTGCGAGAGATTTATCACCACTGATTCCCAGCTCAAAAACCAAGATCGCCTATCTTAAAAACAACTACTTGCCTTTATATACGCAACACTTTATTGATGAACTGCAGGTTGCGGCAACAGAAATGCGTGTTGCACAATAGCCGGATTTAAGGATTCCGATACCCTGGCACGTTAAGCGCTAACAGGTAACGTAAAATAAAACGTGGAGCCTTTGCCAGGGATACTATTAAAAAACAAAGTGCCTTCATGGGCTTCGATAAGTGAACGGCTGATGGCTAAGCCCATACCCATGCCATTGGTTTTGGTGGTGTAAAATGGCGTCATCATTTTTTCTTGCAGGGCTTCATCAAGCCCGCAGCCATTGTCTTTAACGCTGACGGAGAGGGTGTTATTCATCGAACGATAACTATGAATGGTTATCTCACGTTGATGTTCTTTGTCTACGTCTTGAAAGGAATCAATACTGTTGCGGACAAGATTAATAAGCACCTGTTCAATTTGGATTTGATCAATATCCGTAGTCGGCAGGTTTTCTTCCAGATCAATAGTTAATTTTATAGTGTTGTGGATGAGTTCAGCCTTACACAGTTCGACACAGTTAGCGATTAACGTGTTTATGTCAACAGGCGACTTAACGCCAGATTTAGACCTGCAAAAGTCTTTCATCCGATGAATTATCTGTCCGGCTCTTAAAGCCTGCTGCTGGGTTTTAGCCATTATCTCGGCGAGTTTTAGCAGATCCGGATTTTCTTTCTTAATCAAGTTCACGCTGACTTGCGCGTAAGTAGCAATTGCACAAAGCGGTTGGTTAACCTCATGAGCAATTCCCGAGGCCATTTCTCCCATCAAGCCGAGACGGGTAACATGAGCGAGTTGCTCTAAATGTTCTTTACTCTTCTGTTCCTGACGTTTGATTTTTGAGATATCGGTATTTATGCCGATCATGCGCAAGGGCTTGCCATCTTCTCCGTAACTGACTACCCTGCCCCGCCCAAGAATCCATTTATAACTGCCATCCTTGCAGCGCAACCGACATTCAACTCGGTACTTTGCGGAACTTCCATGCAGATATTCCTGAAGTTTTTCAGCCATATAGGCTTGATCATCCGGGTGAACAAGCGTCAGCCAATCTATATATGCAGGCGAAATATCGCCCTCATTATAGCCAAGCATTTTCCGCCAGGAACTGGTAAAAACTACTTCGTTGGTCTGGATGTTCCAGTCCCAAAAACCATCTTCAGAACTCTCAATGGCAAAGTCAAACAGAAACCGGCTCTCTTGCAGCTCAAGTTCAATTTGCTTGCGCTTGGTGATATCGGCAAGAAAACCATGCCATAACGTACTGCCATCGGTTTTCCGTTCCGGTATTGCATTGCCGGACAGCCAGCGTATTGTGCCATCTTCGAACTTGATCCGTAATTCATGATCCCAATGGCTCAAGTCTTGTGCTGATTGAAAAATTGAAGTCCACAGGTCGTCATAGTCTTCATGATGCACAAGGGCGAATAATTTGGAGGGATCGTCAATGGCTTTTTGTGTACTGAGGCATAATATGTTGGCTACGCCCTGACTAAGATAAGGAAAGCTGTAACTGCCATCGACATTCAATTGAAATTGATAGACCATGCCAGGCAGCTGACTGGCAATTTTTTCAAGACGGGCAAGGGCCACCTTTTGTATGGTTGCAATCTGCGTGCGTTCATCTAAAACATGTCTATGATGTAACTCCGCCGCCCCAGCAGCAGCAGCAGCAGCAGCAGCAGCAGCAGCAGCAGCAGTGGCAGTGGCGGCTGATTCCATCTGCTTAATCGTGGTTAAATTGGTCAGCGCAATTCGTAGCAGTGAGTTGATGTTGCGACAATTGACTTCAACAAATACTTCGACACCGTTACGGTCTTTTAAGGCTAAATCAATATTGAGGGACTGATGGTACTTTATGTTTTTGCAAAACAGATACCATCGGTCGCATTCCCGGGGCATCAGCAGGGTAGAAAAATTTTTGGATAACAAATCATTGCGCTCCAAACCTAGTAACTCAGCAGCAGTGACGTTAATATCAGTGATCAGTCCCGATTCGGTCAGGGTCAGATAACCAACCGGCGCATTGTTAAAAAGATCGGCATAAAGATCACGGGATGCTTCAAGTGTGGCCTGAGTGAGCCGCAACTCATCGTTTTGCATTTCCAGTTCTATCTGGTGCACCTGAAGCTCGTGCAGCAATTGTCCAGCAGTGCGAATTTCCAGTGCTGTTACAGAAGCATGGCTAAGCTTATTTTCTGCCTTTTCCCGAAGTTTAAGTTGATCAGCAGGTAACATGTCTTGGACTCCGAAAAATGCAATTCTGCAAATTCTAATTTTTTTATTGTACGCAAGTTTATTGCAAATACAACAATTATAATATGGTGTGCTTAAAGCCCAACGATCACTGTTTTTCTGCCATTAATAATCCTGTCTCGCGACTGAATAATACCAAGCTCAAGCAGTTTTTTTACGTCATCATAAACACGGCGATAATTACGCTTCATACGCTTGGCGACTTGATAAATCGATTCGTAACCGAATTCCGAAATACAGTAAAACGTCTCTTTCTGTTTTTTGGTCAGCTTAAACCAGGCGTGTGTCGGGTTCTTCATATAGACCGTGCCACAAACCCGCCACGACCATAGAGCATCCAGGATACATTTTTTGGTGCAGGTTCGTGGGTTATCCTCCGTTAACAGGTTTCGCCAGTCAGGATAATGAGCGATAAATACCGGCGGACCAATCAACTCGACAAAGCTGCTACAGTCCATGTTTAACAGACTTTGCTTAAGCATGGCGTCGCCTCGAACATCCCTGTTTAAAACAGCTTTCTGCCAGTTTTCATAAGTCAGTTTGGGTCTGTCCCAAAAAGCAATCACGCGGGCTTCTTGCCATAATTTTACCATTAGCGGCTCCACGTCAAATCTCCAGTACTTGATGCTGTATGTATAACGCCTGTTTTAGCTAAAGAAATAGGAAATGCTGTAGTTAAAATTTTAAAAGAAATTAATAAGAATACCGTAGGACGAGCTACTAAAGAACAGGCCGGACCTAGTCCTAGTGATACAAAGTCGGAATCAGGGATAGCACAAGTTGCTGAAAGTAAAAAACCAGAAGTGTCTCAACAAGTAGGCTCCCCACAGGGTATCAAAGATACTGATTTATATTTGACAACAGATCAAAGAGATGATTTATTCTTAAAAGCAATAGCAGAAAGAAGAAAACAAAATTTATTAACAAGTGGTATAGACCTTACACCACTTGTCAATATAATAAGCGAAA
>CAIKYI010000529.1 GCA_903831545.1 uncultured Methylobacter sp.
AGCTAAAAAACTGATCGCTGAATTGGATAAAGGCGCTGAATTTGGCAAATTAGCCACCAAAAACTCTTTGGATGCCAAAGAATCACAAAATGGCGGCGATTTAGGCTGGTTTTCTGCAAGCCAAATGGTTGCGCCCTTCTCTGAAGCCGTTGCAACACTGGAAAAAGGCAAATACACCAAAACGCCTGTTAAAACCCAATTTGGCTTCCATGTTATCTTGAAAGAAGATTCCCGACCATTAACGCCTCCACCTTTGGAAGCCGTTAAAGAACAACTGACACCTTATCTGCAACGCAAAAAAGTTCAGGACATGATCGAAACCTTGCGTAAACAGGCCAAAGTTGAGATTCTTGTGCCCTTGACAGATGACAAACCCAAAACTGAAGCCGCTCCAGCAGCAGAAGCAGGAACTCCAGCCGCAGAACCTGCAAACACAGCCGAAGGCGCCGCTACAACTCAAGCAGTTGAAGAAAAACCGGCAGCTGTAGCTGAACCAATTGCTGAGCCTGCCAAAGCAGTTGAAAAAGCGGCAGAACCAGCCGCTGTTGCACCTGCTGAAGTCAAAAAATAGTACACAGCTCTAACGGCTACCAATTTATGACCTTTTAAATTGGTAGCCCCCAGTCCGCTAAGCCTCATACCGATCACACATCCCCCCCCGCTTTTGTATTGATAATTCCTGACCTAAGCCCCGTTCCACTAATTCCGCCTGCATTTTCGCAATACGCCTTACTCCAGCACCCTCATCGCAACGCCGGTAACTGATGATGATTAATAATTTCGTCGCAGAACACCTGAACATCAAAAAATTTAACAAATCTAATGTCCCTTGATCGCTCCAGTGGGCATTATCCAGAATCAATATTAGAGTAGCCTTGCGACTCAGCGTTTGAAAGAGCTCTGCTCCTTCGCGCAACATCCGGATGGTATTGACCTGAGCCAGGTTAAGCTGAAGTTTCGCCAGTTCATCAGTATTCAGGACATTCAACATTTGAAAAAGCCAACTCGGTGCCAGATGATGCAAGTGTTCAATCAGCTCTTTTCCATGAGGCTCCCGGCAATGGCGTTCAAGCGCTTCCAACAAGGGCATAAACGGTTCAACCACACCTTCCATTTGCACACAGCGCGCCCGTAACACCGAAAGTTCAGGATGATGCATGGCGGCGAGAAAGGTATCGAGCAAAGCAGTTTTGCCCGCGCTCTGTTCGCCCTGTAAAAAAACCAGTCGACGCTTTCCGTTTGATGACTCCTGCAAGGCTAGTACCAGTTCTGTAAATTGCCGGGCATGTTCATGCCAAACAGAAAAGCCTAACGTTTGTGGACGATAATGCAAAGGATTGACCCGGCATGCGTTAACGGCTTTCAACGGCTCAGTGACAGTAACTTTTGCAATAAAGCGGTAACCCTTTTTACAGACTGTAGAAATGTATTCCGGCACTTTACTATTGTCCTGCAGGGCTTTGCGCAAAGAATTAATCGCCAGCCTGATAGCCGAATCATCGACAAATCGGCCATCCCAAACCGAATTGAATAGTTCCTCATGTGAAACCAGGCGTTCCGGATTCAGTAAAAAATACAACAATAAGCGATAAATCTTTGGCGCTATTGATATATGGGTATTTTCCTTCCATAAAAGTTCAGTAGCCATATCCAAACGGAATGCCCCGAATGTGTAGGTAATATTCTGTTCCATCATGAAGCTCTCTAGTCATTATTAGAGTTATAGCGACTGCTAACAAATAAATAACATTTTGCTAACAACTAATGTCGGCGGAGTCAGTATACTAAAAAAAAGCTTGTTACCAACATAAATAAGCTTAATTTAGAGGATAAATAGGGGGGTTGCCAAGCATGGCATACACCGTGCCTTAGCTTCCAATGAGCGTAACAAGAGCTTAATCAATTGACAGCCCTGCATGTCAGCTTGTCAACTTCTGAATCTATTTACTATTTAAGTAATAACACAATTGGAGACTTGAAATGACTGAAATCACTTTAACTGTTGACCAGCTTGCATCTGTTAAACATGACATGGATGTGAAGACAGAAATGCTGTCCGATCAAGAAATTGAAGCCTTGGCGACCAAGTTAAACGAAAAGATAGACCTGCCATTTATTTTGGAAGGAACCGAACAAATCATATTTGTAAAAATAGTAAAACTATTTGACCGACTTTTGTACCAAAATTTACCCAATGAACTCTATAAATTGGTTAAACATTCAAATGATGGTATTTCTGAAGAAGATGCCAAACAATTAAAATTCGTACTTGGAACTCGTCTCAACAAGAAATTTGATGTTCCTTATGTACCTGAATGGATAGAGCAAGAAATATTTGAATTACTGATTGCGCTTTTAGTAGATGCCATGCGCAATAATTTTAGTATATTGGCGCAATCAGCATAAGAGCATGACTATATTTGGTTAATAGTCGCTTTGGGAATAGCTGCTTGGTTCAACACCCCAGTCTAAAGGCGCATCGCCCGTAGACAATTTTAAGGTTTTACTTTTAATCAGGATTCAGTGAAGTCGGAATGAATCATAATGCAGCTTGCCCACTTATCTTAACGTTAACATGAGGAAACAATCATGTCGATTGATTCAATGTCATTCATCCTCGGTGGATTACTGATTGCAGTAAGCCTTCTTGGGGGAGGCATCGAGATACGTGAACTGAGAATCCCCTCAATTAGCCGAACCAGCAGGGTGCTGTCTTTCCTCGTGGGTAGTGTATTTATCGGCTTGGCTCTTTTTTTGATTTTCTATCAAAACGACAAAACCTCGTTTCCAGACAATAGCGGTCCTCCTCTATCCGAACGACAAACCTTCAATGAACCCATGTATGCTGGCTACAGAATCGACGCTTGCTATGAATGGGCAAACCGTTGCGGTGAAGAACCGGCTACAGCATGGTGCAAAGCTAACGGATTTAAGTTGGCCATTGATTATCCAACAGAAAATGTTGGCTCACGAGGCATTGTTACCAAACTCATTGGCACACAGGCCGAGTGCAGGGAACCTTTTTGCGCTTCTTTCAAATACATTGAATGTCAACGCTAAACCAGCCAGACAGATTGATATTTATGTCGCCCTGTAATAGATATAGATTCCGAAGTAGACGAAGTGACATACGGCGCCATAAATTGATTAAACGGGTAGCATTTGCTGTGCGAGCTTTGGTTTTTAAGCTGTGCACAACAAACCACACCAAAAATGACGTAACTTAATCAATGAATATAACTATATACTCCGTGTGGAGTATTAATAACGGTGACAGTATTCCGAAAAAACTCATGAATTTGTTGAGAATATCAGGCGGATATCGAAACTGGGAAGCAATTTAGCCGACAGTAGATCCAGCAGACGGCTAACTGTCACAAATAGTTCAAACTATATTCAGGAAAAAATAATGGCAAAAGTAGCATTTACATCTGCTTTGAAAGCGGAATACGAAAGATTATTCAATTCATGCATTATTACATCCAGGAGTTTGGCTATCGTTGAAAACCTTAACAAACAATTGATCGGCAATACGGCACGCTATCAAAGTGTCGGAGAACAATTGGGCATTCCATGGTTTTTTATCGCGGTAATTCATAACATGGAAGCCAGCCAGAATTTCAAGTCACATTTACACAACGGCGATCCTTTAACCGCCCGCACCGTTCAAGTGCCTGCGGGGCGCCCAAAAAAAGGTAAGCCGCCCTTCAATTGGGAAGAAAGTGCAGCAGATGCTTTGGCGATGCGGGGACTGGGAGCAAAAACGGACTGGAGTCTGGCCGGCGTGTGCTATCAACTTGAGGGTTACAACGGCTGGGGCTACAGGCTTCATCACCAGCATGTGCTGACACCGTATTTGTGGTCTCTTTCAAATCATTACAGCAGTGGCAAATATGTGGCGGACGGTACCTGGTCTGACACGGCAATTTCCAAACAATGCGGGGCTGCCGTATTATTAAGACGCCTGGCAGAACTGCATCAAATCGAATTCCCTGACCAACCCAGACCAACTGCTGAGAACGAACCTTTGGTCGTTAACTATGCGACGACCAAATCCAGTAATTTGACTGTTGTCAGACAGACTGAAGATTTACAACGCTGGCTAAATGGCTTTCCCGGCGTTTTCGTTAAAATTGATGGCGTTCCGGGCGAAAAAACCTCAATCGCTTTCAGGCATGTCACCGGCTCTTATTTACCAGGTCATCCCGGAAGCTGAGCAACTCTGACTTTACCCCCATTTTTTAAGTGAGAACTGGATGCCAGTTGGCTATATTATTTCATGTACGTTCCTTACCCGATTTGCAATTACCAACAATCATGACTTTTTAAGGGGTCACACTCATGGAACACGTTTTTGTTAGCTTTAAAGAAGACCGAAAAGTACTGGCGAACGGAAAAAAACAGGGTCAAACCAACCAAACCCTGCTTATTCCAAAAGGGCATCACAGTTTTACCCTGGATGGCCTACAGAATTATCATCCGGAAAAAGTTGACGCCGTTATTCAAAACACGACTTCGCTTAGTCCCTATAAAATCGAATTTAACCTGAAGTGACTTATGCGTATCCTAAGCTCAATATTACTCCTACTACTGGTATCTGTGTTGCCCGGCTGTGCCAGTTATCCGCATACACCTAGACTGGATCACTATGATCTTGCTAAAGGCTATCGCTATGACCAACTCAGCGATCAAAAAAACAGCGATAGCCTGTTCGTCATTTTAAGCTTCTCCGGGGGTGGCACGCGGGCTGCGGCTTTATCCTATGGCGTTTTGGAAAAGCTGCGCAATACGCCGATTGTCTGGGAAGGTAAACACAGCAATTTATTGAATGAAGTCGACGTTATTTCTTCAGTTTCCGGTGGTAGCTTTACGGCGGGTTATTATAGGGCTTTCGGCGAGGCCATCTTCAAAGAAAAAAACGAATCCGGATTTCTACGGGATTTTCTGTATCGCGACATAGAAGGTGAACTGCTAACCCAATTATTCTATCCCACGAACTGGTTTCGCCTGGCTTCACCTTGGTACAGCCGGATTGATATGGCAACCGAGTTCTACGATGCGGAAATATTCAAGGGGGTTAAATACGCCGATTTGGTTAATCACCCTATCAAACCTTATTTGATGATCAATGCGACCGATATGAGTTTGGGCGCACGTTTTACTTTTGAACAAGCCCAATTCGACCCGATGTGCGCGGATCTTGGCGGTGTCGGTTTGGCTCGTGCCGTTGCTGCTTCGTCAAATTTTCCGGTGGCCTTTCCACCGATGACCATAGACAATCACGGCGGTACTTGCGGCTACAACCAACAGCAACCAGGCTGGATTGCCCAAGCGGAACAAGATTTACTGCTCAACCCCAGCCGCTATAAAAATGCCATGCTCTTTAAAACCTATCAGGATAGCAATAAAAGACCCTTTATTCATTTGTTGGATGGAGGCATCGCCGATAATCTTGGTCTACGTGGCCCGTTAGAAGCCCTGATTTCCAGTGACACAGAATTGAATCTTCAGGGCAAAATGAATAACGGCAGCATTAAAAAACTTCTGATCATCACTGTCGATGCCAAAAGTCAGCCCGATTTAAATTACGATAGCTCGGCGATTCCGCCCAATGTTATAGATGTTCTAAAGGTAGTTGCCAATGTACCGATGGATAATTTCTCCTTTGAAACCACGGAAACCCTGCGTAAATCGATTACTGAATTAGAAAAAGACAAAAACACCTATTTGGCCTGCCAAAGCCAATTAAAACAACATTGTCCCGCTGCCATGTTAAACACCCCAGCCCCCAACATACCCGAACTTGATTTTATTTATATCGGTTTCGAGCTTTTAGCCAACGCCACAGAACGGGATAAATTTTTCAACATGAAAACCTCGTTTTCTTTACCGGACTCGCAAATCAATGACTTGCGGGATGTTGCCAAACGGCTTTTAGATGAATCGGCAACCTATCAAAAGTTTGTGAAGGCTATGCCGTAAATTTTTCAGTTTTTTCGGGCAAAATAGCTTATGCCGTCCGCTGCCTTGAAGGTAGGAAGCCACTAACAAAACGTTTAGGCAATCTGCTGCAAATTCTGGTTTGTCAGATTACATGATCACACTAAACCAAGATCGTCATTCCGGTATAGCGCGTAGCGAATCCAGGGATTTTGGGTGAATTCAAGCTTACCGATCGACGGGTACGACGAGCTTTGTATAATCTGACAAAACAGAATTAACTACTTTTTAACAATATCTCTGAAAATAAGGAGTGTAATGATGAGTAAGCAAACTTTCGAAATCGGCCTGGTTGGTGCCGGGGCCATTTCTGCCGGAGCCTATACCGGCGGAGTGATTGATTTTATGGTGCAGGCTTTAGATCAATGGTATGAAGCTAAACAGACTGATGACCTTCAAGCGCCACCCCATGACGTCAAAATATCAGTTTTTTCCGGCGCATCTGCCGGCGCTATCACGGCCGCGCTTGCAGCCGGCTATTTAGGCTCCGACCAACCCTCCATCACAACCGAGGCGGAAGGTCTCTCAAATAATGGTAAAAACAGACTTTTCGATTCCTGGGTTGATCGTATAGACATCGCAAGCCTTCTTGAAAGCCATGATTTGGCCGACGAGAATATTCCAGTGATTTCATTATTGGACTCTTCAATTCTCAAAGAAATCGCAGATACAGGCCTTAACGTGCAGCCACGTGAACAAAGGCGTCCCTACCTGGCTGAAAATTTCGAACTGTTACTAACGGTGACCAATCTCCGTGGGGTACCTTACGCATTCGAATTAATGGGAAACCAACCGGCAAGCTACGACATGTCGATGCATGCAGACTACGTGCATTTTCGTTTTAATGATTCCGGACAAAACGCCTTACCGGATCGTTATACAATGCGTTGGGCTGATTTTGGCCAGATTTCCCCTATTATGGAAAAACTTAAAATATCGGCCATAGCCTCCGGGGCCTTTCCTATTGGCTTGGCACCCCGAAATTTGAGTCATGACATTCCTGGCAACCAACAAGATGATTGGTATAGCTCACGCAAGTGGCCAATCCCGACGCCTCACAGCGCCCCCCATCATTGCGTAACGCCAGAGTCCATACCAGTGAACTGGGGTAAGTTACAGCCTGACTTCCTCTATAACTTTCAATGTGTTGACGGAGGGGTGATGAATAATGAACCCCTGGAATTGGCGCGTTCCGTTCTAGCGGGGACTGGTTCTGTAAATGAGCGTGAAGGGGAACTTGCCGAAAAAGCCGTGCTGCTAATTGACCCGTTCCCCAGTAATTCGTCATTTAAACCTGAATACGAGCCTGCCCCGGATTTACTTAAAACGGCACTCGCCCTGTTCGGTGCCCTGAAGAATCAGTCCCGATTCAAACCCGATGAATTGATGCTTGCTGCCGACCAGAACGTATATTCGCGCTTCATGATTGCGCCCAGTCGTGATGGCGAAACTTTTCCCATCGCCTGTGGCTCACTGGGTGGCTTTGGCGGTTTTCTTAAACGGGCGTTTAGGGCTCATGACTACTTTCTGGGTAGACGTAATGCACAAAAGTTTCTGAAAGATCATTTTGTCCTGCCTGAAAACAATCCCTTATTCGAGGAGTGGACTGATGCCATGAAAAATACACATTGCGTCCGGGATAGTGCTGGTCTTCCAAAAAAGATAAATGAACAAAGGCTACTACCTATTATTCCTCTTCTTGGAAAAGCCAAGGTTGATTGCGTTATAACCGCATGGCCGGAATATACATCGGAAGACCTTAGCCAACTCGCCAGACAAATTGAAAGCCGGGTAGATATTGTGCTTGATCGTTTAATTGAGCAATATTTCAAAAGCAACAATCCGATTATCCGCTTCAGTGCCAAATTAATTCTGGGCCGTAAGAAACATGACGTTGTGGAATATGCCCGAAAAACCATTACGAATGATCTCAAAATAATGCGGCTGATGAGGTAAAAGTCTAGCAACCTAGTTGTCGCTCCCACGGTGGGAGCGACGCCCACGTCGCGACTATAAGTCGCACAACCTTAATAGACCTTACTTAACGACGGGCCGAGGCGTAATTCAAGCAGCTGTACAGGAAAAACTGTGCGCCGAAAATTAAATTGGCCATCAACAGATGAATAGGCTGGGCAACGGCTGGCATACCCAATCTGTCGAGACTGATGCCAGCCAATATGGCGATAACCACCAAACTGGCTAACGAAAAACCGATGCGTCGCAACAGGCTATTTTTATCAACGGAACGGTTAATCTTCCAGGCCAGCCAAAGGTTGGTAAACAAAATAAGCGATGAAAATGAGCGGTGGATATAAAAAATAATCGGAAAGTCGTCACGCCAGTATTGACGTTCGATATAAACATGATCGTGAGCCAGATAATCCACAGCTTCCCTCACCTGCGTACCCATGGCGACTTGTAAAAGCGTCATCACCATTGCCACGATTAACACCGTTTTAACGTTGACGGACAATTCCCCAAGATCAAGCTGGGCAAGCACATCACGTTGCGAGCGGGCTATCGTATAAATCAACATAGCGACTATAAATAAAGCCAACAGCATGTGTAAGGTGATCATCAAGGGCTTAAGATTACTTGCGACCACCGTCGAACCCAGCCATCCCTGAAATCCCACCAGAAAAAAAGCGCTGACTGCCAAATGAAAAATGGTTTTGTCAGTTTTACGATAAATACGTGAAGACCAGGCCGTCAGCAAAATCAAAAAACCAATGGTTACGCCAACCAGGCGATTGGTATATTCGGTCCATGTTTTGACCGGATTAAACTGGGTATTTTCATAACCGCGTTCAGCGTAAATCTCATGATAATTGGCAGGCAACTGGGCCTCATCAGTTGGCGGAATCCATTGCCCAAAACAGGTAGGCCAGTCCGGACAGCCCATACCAGAACCAGAGGCTCTTACTATGCCTCCGGCAAGTATCACCAGATAAACAGCGAAGATTGTCAGTATGCCTAATCGGCGAAAATTTGCGGCGGTTTGTGCATTAATCATGGCTTTAACTATGTGTAGAAAAATCTGTTTCGGGGAAAATCATGCCGTTAATAATGTAATTTTATCCTGCTGGTCATTTTCAAGTCGCAGCCTATAACTATTGGTTTCGGAAACTTGCAAAACAACCAACATTTTACAGGTGCTTTGCCTGATTTGCGCATACAGTACTTTACCGATACTTTGCTCCGTGTCGGCACTGTCATCAATGATGCTTGAATTGGGTTCAGGCGCCACCAAGGTATCGCTCTCGGCAACAAACATTTCCCTTTTGGTCTTGCCCAGATAATGGGTTCGCGCCACGATTTCCTGACCCGTGTAACAGCCCTTGCTAAAACTGATACCGCCCAATTTATCCAGATTAAGCATTTGCGGAATAAATTCTTCCGAGGTTGCGACGGTGAGCCAGGGTATTCCTGACAAGATATCCAGATAACGCCATTGTGCAGGGCTTTCAGGCTTAAAGCCCTTGTTAAGTTGCTCCGTCCATAACGATTTGGCTTTTGCAACTTCGGCAATAATCAAGCTGCGCCTAGCAAAATTAATAACGATATTATCCTGGCGACTGGTAGCAAAAAGGGGTTCGTTTACCAAGCTGTCCGCCAATATCTCCTCAGATAACCCGATCAGACACAACTCGTCGGAACTGTCCGTTAAGGTTACTTTTGAGCGCAACACATACATCTGGAGTTTTTTATGAACCAAGGGCAGTAATTCCAAGGGCAAAATCATCAAAAAAACATCTGCATTTTTAACCAGTAAAAAAGTCGCAATCGCCCTGCCTTTTGGATTGCACATGGCGCCAATACTGCTTTTGGTGTCACTGAGATCGTTAACATTACAGGTGATTTGGCCCTGTAAAAACGCTGCTGCGTCAACGCCCGAAATCGTTATGACACCCAAATGGGCAAGAGGGTAAATCTGTTTGTCAGTTTCAGGTGTTGGAAAAACAATATCGGTAGCGTTTTTAAATATTGCCTTTTCAGTCAGTAAAAAGTTTTTCCAGTCAGAATTCATCGATTAATAAGGTAATGAGATTTAAAGAAGCCTGATTATAGCGTGGTTTAAACCACGCCCCAAAACCGATCAGCTTCAAGCCAGATCAGAATGTTAAAACACTTTTAAGCCTTTAGCGCACCTGACTCATCGTCGGCGACGCAAAAGGCCGCGCCAGCGGTTCCCCAACAAAAATACCCTGCCCCGGCTCCCAAACACTTTTCCAATCAGCTTCAATCAGGGTATTGCCACGCAAATAATAATGCAGCAAAACGCCGGGATGGGAAAACTTGGCGGGATAATTACACGGTTCGACAACAGCGCCATAGCTTGCCGTTGCGCCGGCTTTTAGCCATTCAAGAATGTTCATTTGATCGCTCCCGGTCAAAATTCCTCCCGCAGAGGTTAAATGATCAGCGATAGCGCCCGGCAAATAAGTATTTTTATCAATATTGGGTACCTTTATCAAACCGGTAAAATAAAACATAACGTCAGCTTTATTTTCTATGCTGTTCTGTTCCAGATAATGAACTGGCCATTGTCCGGCATAAGTCTTGGCAATTTCAGGAAAGAAAACGGCACGGGAACTTCGTGCCTGATCCGTGGTTTTTAATAAATAAGCAGAACCTTGCGGACGAGTAAAATCGGCCGCCACACCTCGATCTATCAAACGTTTAACTTCCTCAAACGAATGACCTGCCAGGGTCATGGTGGGTCGCCAATGAAAATCGGTAAAAGGCTGCTGACTATTGGAGGCAAAATAGGGGCTTTTTCGACTTTCCTCGCAAACCTTGGCACAAAAAGCCTGATCAAAACCCGCAGCAAAAGCCGTAGTGATCGACATACAATCGACCCGAAACGGCTTTAGCCAGGTCAAGACATAAGCCTGAACCTGGTTTGGTGTTTGCGCATCCAACTGCTGTTTCAGAACGGCAAAGTCTTTTTGTGACAAGGCATTGGAATAAGGATCAAACTTGAGATGCAGAATATTTGCCTTTGGAAGGTTACGTTTGGCCTGATAATAATCGGCAATACGCACGCTCAGGAGGTCGGCATCATTAACAACAACCGCTAATTGACTGGCGGTCAGTCCGGGTAAGGGCCGATACATCGGCGAAACTGTAGCCGCGTACAAAATATTATTACAAAACACCAGAATCAGCGTTAAAAGGTTAAAGCAGATTCGTTTTAGCACCGTCTAAATTCCTTCAAGTTAAAGTGTGGGCTTTTCATTAATTGATCAATGTTGAAGTGGAGTAGTACCAGAGTGGTGCGCAAGCACAAAAAACAGGATTGTACCGACTTATCACAGTCAGGTAACCCCTTTAAACCAAAACGTAAGTGTCAAAAGTAACTCGATTAAAAAGGATTGTACGTCAATTTGAAACAACCCAGCTGAGTGACCGAGGATAATTCAATATAGCCAATAAAAATCAGCAATATAGAGAATAATGACTTTTAGGCCAATTCATGTTTCTTTAAATAATAAGCTTAGCTTTTAGTTCTTATTCATTGCTAAGGTAGAATGCCCACTCACTTAATACGCTTTTTAATAACTGGGGCTTTTATGAATACCTTTGTTCCTGCTTCTCGATTTTTATTGTTTTTATTTATGTTGCTGGCGGTCGGTCATGTCTCTGCAAATAATAGCACCCTGAGTATTAGCTCAAAAACTATTACCGTTAACATTGGCAACACCGCCAACATTTCCGTGACAGGTTCGTCGAGAACCATTAATGTAATTTCCTCTAGCACTTCGATAAGCACGGTAAGCTATGCCAAGGGTATTGCAACGGTAAGAGGAATCAAGGCCGGCACCGCTAAAATAACCATAAAAGATAGCAAGACAAGCAAGACTGTATCAGTAACCGTGGTTAATCCTACGCCCACCACATTAACAGTATCTCCTGCCGTCTTGTCTCTTAATGTAGGTCTTTCGAACAGCGTTGCTGTGACCAATGCTTCTGGCATAGTGTCGGTTAAATCTTCTGATTATTCTGTGGCAACAGTAAGTTATAGCAATGGCGTTGCAACTGTTAAAGGTATCAAGGCAGGTGCTGCGATAATTACAGTAAAAGACAGTAAGACATCAAAACAAGTTCAGGTAACCGTCTTAAATACTCCTGTTCCGCCGTCGTCAGCATCAGGCAATTACACCTTGCTCGCCTGGAACGATCTGGGCATGCACTGCATGGATGGTTTGGATTTTTCTATATTTGCCATATTGCCACCCTACAACACCTTACATGCTCAATTGAAAGATAAGTCGGGTAAACTCGTCACCAGCGGTGTCACGCTGACTTATGAAGCAGTGGCCGATAGTACTGGATCAATTAATACCAATAGTTATACCAAAACCAATTTTTGGGATTGGGTTAGTCCCTTATTTGGCCTTCCTCCAACCCTTACTCCGAAAATAGACATAGGTCTGAATCTGGATGGTCTCGCTACCGGCACTCCGGCACCGGGCAACGAAGCGCCCTCACTTGCGCCAGCACCCATGACTTACAATTTGGCCTATAAATGGTTTGAAGCGGAAGGCATTCCCGTTACCCCATTCGATGACAAGGGTAACAAGAACTTCTATCCAACCGTTAAAGTTATAGCCAAGGATTTATTAACCGGCAAAGAACTGGCGACCACTAAAACAGTACTGCCGGTCAGTGATGAAATGACTTGTAAGGCTTGTCATGCGTCCACTACTTCAACAAATCCGGCTGAAATTGCTGCTAAGCCAGTGGCTGGCTGGGTCAACGATGGCAATACGGGTAAGGACTGGAAGAGGAATATTCTGCGCCTGCATGATGAAAAACAATTGTCCTCGCCGCTGTACCAATCCGCATTGATCAAAAGTGGCTACAACACTAACGGCATACTGGTGAACGCTGATGCCGGTAAACCGGTATTGTGTGCAGGCTGTCATGCCAGCAATGCCTACTTTGACAAGGAAAACAAAAAAACCGTACTGGGCGGCATCGCTGGTATTAGACCGTTTACTCAGGTCTTACATGCCAAACATGCCACTGTCAAAGATCCTGCCAGCCAGCTAATTTTAGATAGCAGCAAAGATCGTACGGCTTGTTATTTATGTCATCCTGGTTCTGAGACTCAATGCCTGCGGGGTGCGATGAGCAAAGCTGTAGATGCCAATGGTTCATTGATGAGTTGTCAAAGCTGCCATGGCAACCTGGCGGCCGTGGGCAGTCCCGCTCGTCAAGGCTGGTACAACGAACCCACCTGTGAATCTTGTCACAACAGCGCTGCAAGTGGTAAACGCGCAAGCACTGCTGTCAACGCAAGTGGTGTAGCAATAGTTCCTAGCGACCATACCTTTGCTACCAATGCTAATACGCCTGTACCCGGCTTGAACTTATATCGTTTTAGTACCGGACATGGCGGCTTGCAATGTGAGGCCTGCCACGGTGCGACACATGCTGAATACCCATCCAGTCATGTTGACGATAACACCCAGAGCATAGCGGTTCAAGGTCATAGCGGGACGGTTGCCGAGTGTAAGGCTTGCCATACCACAGTACCTACTACCGTTAATGGCGGCCCACATGGGATGCATACTACTGGTGATAACTGGGTTAGTGCGCATCAAGAAGCCAATAAAAATGGCAATGCAACAACACCCGATTGCGCGTACTGTCACGGTACAACCAGCGCGGGCACACCGTTAAGTGC
>CAIKYI010000530.1 GCA_903831545.1 uncultured Methylobacter sp.
CTCGAGGGCAATACGGTTGAGAACAGCGGCAGCATCGTGGCCAACGGCAGCAACGGCGGCGGCACGATCAAGCTGCTGGGCGATATGGGTGGCGGCACGGTCAAGGTCGGCGGCACGCTCGATGCCTCCGCCCCGGTTGCCGGTGATGGCGGCTTTATCGAGACTTCGGCGGCCCAGGTGAAAATCGCCGAGACCTCCCAAATTACTACTAAGGCTGCGAACGGAAAAAGCGGCACTTGGTTGATTGATCCGTCGGATTTTACGATTGGATCTACGGCGGTTGGAACTGTCACTGCGGGTAATCCATCAGGTGATATTTCCGGAGCGACACTCAATACAGCGCTGGGGCAGGGAAATGTTATAATTCTTTCAACTCAGGGTTCCACCGTAGCAGGTAGCGGGAATATCAACGTAAATGACGTGATAACCTGGAACGTCAACAAGCTCACCCTCAACGCACTTAACAATATCAATATCAACGCCAATTTAAATGCCTCCAGCTCGGCCAGCCTCGTGCTGCTATACGGGCAAGGCACAGTAGCTTTAAATAACACCAGCAATATCATTACACACGGCGCGTCAGTCAATCTCCCCGCCGGAACAGCCAGCTTTACCACAAAGCAAGGATCGAATGGTGTCATCCAATCTTACACGGTCATAACCAGCTTAGGCGCAGAAAACAGTAGCACAACCGCCGATTTACAAGGCATGAAGAACAATTTAGGCTTGAACTATGCGTTGGGTTCAGACATTGCAAATGGTGTTGGCGCAGGTGATATGAGTACCTGGAATAGCGGTGCTGGTTTTACGCCTGTGGGTGATTCATCAATCCCATTCACAGGAAACTTTAATGGTTTAGGGCACACAATTACCGGGCTTACCATTAATCGACCTGGCAGTGACCTTCAAGGCTTATTTGGTAAGGTATCGAACGGAACGATAAGCAATATCGGTCTGGCCGGAGGCAGCGTAATAGGTAATAACTATGTCGGTGGGTTGGTAGGTGCAAGCGAAAATAAAATTATAAACAGTTACGCCACAGGCACTGTCTTGGGTAGCGACTACGTCGGTGGACTGACGGGATTCAACGGCTCCCTAGGCATAATCAGCAATAGCTACGCCACCGGCCTAGTTCATGATACAGGTAACTCTACCTATATCGGTGGACTGGTGGGATTCAATAACCACATAATCAGCAATAGCTATGCCACCGGCGCTGTTACTGGGAATGGTAGCTCTGCCAACATCGGAGGACTGGTGGGATCCAGCAGTATTGGCATAATCAGCAATAGCTACGCCACCGGCAGCGTTAATGGGGTTACCTTTGCCAGCTTGGGCGGACTGGTGGGGAACAACCTGTCCGGCACAATCAGCAATAGCTACGCCACCGGCATCATTAATACTTTTCCTGGCTCTCCCAACTTCGGCGGACTGGTGGGGAGCAACGCGGGTGCGGTGAGCACGAGCTTTTGGGATATGCAAACTACTGGTCTGCTCACTAGTGCAGGTGGCACCGGCCTAACTACTGCACAGATGATGACACAAGTTTCTTATCCGCAAGGCGGAGGACAATGGGACTTCACCAATACCTGGTGGATGGTCGATGGCGCTACCCGTCCTTTTTTACAGATGGAATACAGTACCAGCATTAGCAATGCACACCAGTTGCAGATGATGGCAATGCATTTGTCCGCAAACTACACTCTCGCGAATAATCTGGATTTAACGACTGCATTAGCCGCTGTGAGCGGCCAATATCCAGGCATGTGGGGCAGCAGCGGATTTGCACCGGTGGGTTTTCTATTTACTGGAAACTTCGCTGGTTTAGGGCATACGATTAGCAATCTTACTATTAATCGTCCGAATGAAAATTATGTGGGGCTTTTTGCTAAGGTTAATGGCAGTAGCATTAGTAATCTTGGCATGATAAACGTTAATGTTACTGGTTTAGGTGCTGTCGGCGGATTGCTCGGATTGATTGAGGCTGGCGGTAGCATCAGTAACGTCTACGTCACAGGCAATGTCAGCGGTGATGTGCAAGTCGGTGGAATGCTGGGATACAACTACGTTGGTGCTAGCATCAGCAATGTCTACGCCAAAGTCAATGTCAATGGAAATACACAAGTTGGCGGACTGGCGGGAACCAACTTCGGTAGCATCAGTAACGCCTACGCCACAGGTATTGTGAATAATGGTATTAGCGGTGTCGGGGTTGGCGGATTGGTTGGAGTAGGTAATAGTTCGGTTACTAACGCCTTCTGGGATACCCAAGCCACGCGGCAGTCTGTTTCAGCTGGCGGTATCGGCAAAACTACTGCCGAAATGATGCTAGCAAACACGTTTTCAACTTGGAATATCAGCGCAACTGGCGGTAGTGGAGGTATTTGGCGCATTTATGAAGGCCATACCACGCCCTTGCTGATCAGTTTCATGACCAGTTTGACTCTTACAGATGCGCCTGATGTTTCCATAACATACAACAGACTTGTTCAAAGCGCCGCAACCACAGCCATTGGCGGGATATTGGGTGCTGCGGCCTCGGGAACCAATGCGGGTTTTTATAACGGTTATTATTCCACTCAGCAAGGCTATGACATCATTGGCGGAAATCTGACTATCAACCCGGCCAACCTAAGCTTAAGCACCAGCAATGTAGTTAAGACCTATGATGGAGGTTTAACGGCGGCGGGTGTTGCAACAGTGACCGGTGGCACTTTGTTTTCCGGCGATACGTTGAGTGGAGGCACTTTTGCCTACACCAACAAGGATGTCGGTAGCGGCAATAAGACGGTCACAGCCAGCGGCATCACGGTCAATGATGCTAACAGCGGCAACAATTACCTCATCAGTTATGCCAATAACATCGCCAGCACCATCAACCCTGCTTTGCTGAGCGTCACCGCCATTGCTTCTGGAAAAAGCTATGGCGGAGTTGATCCCATGTTGAGCTATACCGCTAGTGGCTTTGTTCCCAATGAAACTTTGTCGGTGTTGACTGGCGCGTTAACGCGTACCGTCGGTGAAACGGTTGCTGGCGGGCCTTATGCCATTACTCAGGGCAGCTTGGCTAATAGCAATTACACCATCAGCTATACCGGCGCTAACTTTGTCATCAATCCCGTAAGCCTGACTTACACCGCCAATCCAGGCACACGGGTTTATGGTGCGACTGATCCTGTTTACACCGGTTCGGTGACGGGCTTTGTTAATAATGAAATCCTGAGCAATGCGATCACTGGTACGACCAGATTTACCAGTTCGGCGACCAATACCAGTAATGTGGGCAGTTACGCTATTACTGGCTCAGGACTGAGCGCCAACAATGGCAACTATATTTTCACCCAGGCGGCTAGCAACGCAAGCGCTCTGAATATCACCCCGACTTCGCTGAGCATCATCGCCAACGGGCTCAGTAAAATACAAGATAACTTGGCTTACACCGGCGGTAATGGCGTGACTTATGCTGGCTTGGTTAACGACGAAACCCCTAGCGTACTGACGGGTATTCTTAGCTACAGTGGCAACAGCCAGGGTGCTATTAATCCAGGTAGTTATTCGATTACCCCCGGCGGTTTAAGTTCGGGCAATTACAGCATTGCCTATCACAATGGCTTGCTTAACATCGGCAATGCTGCGGTTCCCCCTTATATACCACCTCCACCTGTTTTACCCGGTCCACCGGTGAATCCACCGGCAGAACCACACGCAAATCCTATTGTTAAGGATACGACGAATAGCTTTACCAGTGATTCGACTAACATTTTGCCGGTGGTGTTTTCAGGATCGGAGAAACAGCGAGAA
>CAIKYI010000531.1 GCA_903831545.1 uncultured Methylobacter sp.
CGAAACGGAGTGAGGATTTTCATCAGTGCCGTGTCGCGGTTTAGCACGTCGGCATAGGTCATTACGTGTATATCATTATGCTGGATATGACTGATTTCATGAGCCAGCACGGCGTTAAGTTCTCGGGTAGTCAAGGTATTCAGCAGCGCATCGCTAAGGCCGATTGCCGGGTTTTCGGATGTGCCTACGGAGAAGGCATTCATCATCGAACTGGGCAGGTAATAAAGCGTGGGCTGTGCGATCAAGCCTGCCCGAGTGGATAGCTGATGGCTTATTTGGTAAAGGCTGGGGGCAATATTTTCCGGCAGCAATCTGCCCCCATACAGAGAAAATATGAAAGCCGGGGATAGCTTCGGACTGATAACCAGTATCAAGATACCTAAAACCGCCGCCCACAAAATACCATCGACCCCGGCCAAAATAAAACCCACTAATGATAAAATGGCAACCATACAGACAAAAAGCGCCAGCGTATGCATGAGGTTTTTAAGTTTGTGGTTAAACTCAGGCATCATGAGTTTTTTGCAGCCAGCGCTTCGGCGTTGCGCTTGACCAGTCCATCAATGACTGCGCTTAATGAGCCTTTGGTTTGAATTTCATCGTTAAAGGTTGAGCGGTAATTAGTCACCAGGCTCACTCCATCAATTAAAATGTCGTAGACTTTCCAGTCGCCGTTGCTCAGGAACATTCGGTAATTGACGTCAACAGCTTGACGACCGGGTTGTAAGACTTCCGTTTTTACAATGACTTTTGTAACTTCATTTGACGCTTCAAGCGGAATGAAGTGTAGGGACCAGTCGTTATATTCGATAAACGCCCTGGAATAGGTTCGGACTATCAGTGTTTGAAATTCATGTTTAAAACGTTGCTGCTCTGCAGTCGTTGCAGTTTTCCAGTGCTTTCCAAGGACCAACGGGGCAATTTTATCAAAATCCGTATGGGGGTTAATAACGCCATTAACAAACTGCGTTACTTGGGCGAAATTTCGGGTAAAGGCTTTATCCTTCAGTTTTTGCTGTATTTGTGTTGAAACATCCTGAATGATTTGCTGCGGGACTTGCAGATTTTCTGCGATCACTTGAGTCGCAGGCAGTAAGCCAAGTAATATTACAAACAAACCCAATACAGCATAGTGTTCGATTCGATTCCTCATGTACCTGACTCCAAAATAAGATTAAGCCATATTAGAATTAGCCAGTGTTCGATGATTATTGGTTGCCTGGCTAGGCGCTCTGTGCTGAAAGCGCAGTCCATGATGCCGATAATTCAAAGGGGGGGTCAAGCTGGGGTAATTGCGTATTGACAAGGTCGTCAAATTCAGAAGATTGCATTAACCCAGAAATCTCAGTTAGCCCACAAAAAGTACGAAAGCTAAAGGTAGGCGCCTATTGGCGACACGAAAAAAATCAAGATCGTGTATCGGTTTTTTTGTCATCCTTTGGGTGATGTTCTGTCGCTCTGTAGCTCTTTGTGTTTTTTACGTTCTTTTCGTGGAAAAATAATTTTTCTAGGATTAATCAACCGTCCATTGCACCAGGTCGCTGTATGACGTAGCGATAACCAGTAAGCCGAAGACGATCCGGTACCAGGCAAAAATAATGAAATCATGATGACTGATATAACGCAATAAGGCCTTGATGGCCAGTAGCGCGCTAAGAAATGCGGCGATCAGCCCTACGGCAAAATACGGTGCATCGGACGCAAAATCCAGTATATCGCGGTGTTTATATAAATCATAAAGGCTGGCCGTAATCAGCGTTGGAATCGCCAAAAAAAAAGAAAACTCAGTCGCGGCTTTGCGTGATAGTCCGAAAAACAAACCTCCGATGATGGTGGCTCCGGAGCGCGAAGTGCCGGGGATCAAAGCAAAAGCCTGCGCGACACCGAGTTTTAACGCATCCAGTGGGCTTAGATCTTCGACCTCAAGGATGCGGACTTTATGCTCCCGTTTTTCTGCCCAGATAATCACGAAAGCGCCAATAATAAACGCCAACGCCACCGGAATGGGCTTGAATAACAACGCTTTGATGTGTTTTCCGAACAGTAAGCCCAAAGTCGCTAAGGGCATGAACGCAATCATCAGGTTGAATGCGAATTTTTGCGCCGATTTTTGACTGGGCAAACCGAGAATGACGCTAATTATTTTTGCGCGGTATTCCCAACACACCGCCAGGATAGCGCCGACCTGAATGACAATCTCAAACAACTTGCCTTTTTCGTCATTAAAGCTCAGCAAGTCACCAACCAGAATTAAATGACCGGTACTGGAGACCGGCAAAAATTCGGTCAGGCCTTCAACAATGCCCAGGATGATGGTTTTAATCGTTAATAATATGTCCATGGTTTCTTAGTTAAGGTGAGTGTCGTTAGGAAAAGTGGTCTGCCCTGATTTCTGGATAGCTCGCTATAATAAACCGCCATCTTGCAAAAAAACAAACATCCCACCGATAA
>CAIKYI010000532.1 GCA_903831545.1 uncultured Methylobacter sp.
GCGCCAAGGAAAAATCGCTCTCTTTTGAAAAAGCCTTGTACGAAGAGCTGCTTAACATCATCGCTACTTCCTTGATACCGTTGCAACAGTGTGCCGCAGCCCTCTCTGAACTGGATGTACTGGTCAACTTTGCAGAGCGCTCGGAAACTTTAAATTTATCCCAACCAACGTTACTTGACAAACCGGGCATCAACATTGAAGCTGGCCGACATTTAGTTGTCGAACAGGTATCCGACATTCCTTTTGTGCCCAATGACTTATCATTTTCCAGTCAACGCAGAATGCTGGTGATTACCGGTCCAAACATGGGCGGTAAATCAACCTACATGCGCCAGGCCGCGCTGATTGTTTTAATCGCCCATATCGGCTGTTATGTTCCTGCAAAATCCCTAGGCTGCGGACCTATCGACAAGATTTTTACCCGTATTGGTGCCTCCGATGATTTATCCAGCGGTCGCTCTACGTTTATGGTGGAAATGTCCGAGACTGCTAACATCCTGCATAACGCCACCTCAAAAAGTCTGATTTTAATGGACGAAATCGGTCGCGGCACCAGCACCTTTGATGGCCTGTCTTTAGCCTGGGCCTGCGCGGATCATCTGGCAAAACAAACCAAAGCATTTACCCTGTTTGCCACGCATTATTTTGAGTTAACCACTTTGCCCGATGAGCAAAAAACCATCCACAACGTACATTTGGATGCGATGGAACATGGCGACAGGATTATTTTTTTACATGCGGTTAAAGACGGCCCTGCAAGCCAAAGTTACGGCTTGCAGGTTGCGGCGCTTGCGGGTGTTCCGCGTTCTGTCATCGAAAAAGCCAAAACCAAATTAAGGCATCTGGAAAATCATGCCTACAGTGAACAACAGGCTGAAACCGGGGTGAATCAGCTGGATTTGTTTTCAGGAATGGAATGCCATCCCGCCATAGGGATTATGGAAGATATGAATCCGGATGATCTCAGCCCAAGACAAGCCTTGGATTTACTTTATCGGCTTAAGAAGATGGTGTAACCAATTTCTGCTAACACCCTCTTCAAAGTTCAAGCTCAGGTTGATAGTGATGAACAAAACCGGTATTAACAAATGCTTTGAAATCGAGTTTTAATTTCTTGATCCCGGTCAGGATCGTAACTGTGATGACAGTTTTTTCCTGAGTCTTTAGCCCTTATATGGATTTATCGGCATTGTCCTAAGGATAGACCATTAAACCTATACTCGCAGTAACCTTAAAATACTGATTGTCTATTCTGACGCAGGTGGCAGATTAGGCAATGCATCCCATCAATCGAGACAAACTTACAACAAATATAAGACCAATTACCAAGCCAAAATATAAATGACGAAGTATGAATTGATGTTAAATACATAACAGGTCCCCCACCTGTTTTACCTGCCAACTGAAATGTTTGGGTTGATAAAAAAACAGTATAATAGAAAAAATGTTACTGTTTATTGGGACGCTTTTTAAATCAATGGAGTCGTATTGAAGATGAAAATTCGCGATATTATTAAAAAACTATCAAATCCTCGCGTTAGAAGACGATTAAAAATTGGCCTTTCTGTTTACGGAGGCATCATTATAATTGGTCTGCTGTTTAAGCTTGTCTATGATATCGGTTATTTTAACGCGCAATCACTTAAGGATGATAAAAACTCTGAGCTAAATATACCGCATACAGTACTAACAATGGAAACAGCTCAACGTATTGTGTCAGGTGCGCTAAAAGAAGACCCTAATAACCCCAAAACAATTGTTAATCTAATAATTGACAACGATCAGAAACTTTCAACCATAATTATAGAAAACAATAAGCTAAAAAAAATTGCCTGGATTATAGATATGCGCTTATTTTTTACCAACGATCTATTCAATAACGAAGGCTATAATTTAACTGAAGGTATTGAGCATCAATATAATATTAATCGTAATGAGCGATAGCACCCCGAAAGATACGCTCGGCTACAATTAAAATACTCACCCCCGCCAACTTCAAAAAATCAAACACCACCTTGGCAAAACCAGCGGCTTTGTCAGGATTGGATAACAACTTCATCATCTGATTGTTATGGGCTTTGCTACTATCCATGACGGCATCCTCAACGGCTTTGCTAAAATCGCTCAGC
>CAIKYI010000533.1 GCA_903831545.1 uncultured Methylobacter sp.
CATCGTTGTCTCGCTTAGAGTTACTATTTAGAGTAAAATTTAAAAATGTAGCGGCAATCTAATCAGGTTGCCCCCTGGCAGGCACAAGATCTGTCCCTACAGTATTTGATTAACCATTCCGAAGGGGAACTTGATGAAGAAAAAATTGCAGGTACTTTCAATTTTTCTGGCTTTGACCAGTACTGCAAGTATTTTACATGCAGAAGGCAATATTAACGCAGGAAAACAAAAATCAACTTCCTGCGCCGGTTGTCATGGAGAAAATGGCAACAACCAGGTAACCACCTTTCCTAAGCTTGCCCAGCAGCATTCTTCGTATCTGCAAAAGCAACTGCACGCCTTTAAAGACGGTACTCGCAGTGACCCGATGATGTCAGCAATGGCACTGCCATTAACCGATGAAGATATTGTCGATATTTCTGCCTACTACGCATCCCAAAAAATTTCAGGCAATGCCTTACCTGTAAATACCACTCCAACTCAGAGTGAGGCCGATGCAAGCGAAACTGAGGAAACAACGGAAAAACCAGTTGACAGCAAAGACACCATCCAGCCACTCATTGCCCAAGGCAGTGATCTATACCGCAACGGCGACTTAAAAAGAGAAGTCTCCGCCTGTATCGCTTGTCATGGTCCCTTAGGTGAAGGTAACAAACCGGCATCCTTCCCGGCATTAAAATCGCAACATGCAGACTATTTGATAAAATCGCTCACTGATTTCAAATCGGGTGCGCGCAGTAATAATCCACAAAACGTCATGCACATGATTGCAAGAAAAATGACTGACCAGGAAATTAAAGCCGTTTCCTATCGTATTTCGATGATGAAATAATTACAAATTTTAACTTACAAAATCATTAAGCCCACCCTTCCCCACCTTTAAATAGCGTGGGTGAAGGGTATTTTCCAAATAAAATCTCCTGAACTCCTCTTTGAAAAGTCAGGGACTGACCGCTTACGAAACCTATAGAGAACTTTAGCCATGTTAAAAAAAATCACCCAATTCAGTTTATTGATCTTTCTATTTTCTTTCTCTGTTTTATTAAAAGCCGAACCGGCTGGTTACGAAACCCTTTCACCCGCTCAACCAACACATAATCCTGATAAAATCGAGATCATTGAGTTTTTCTGGTATGGCTGCCCACATTGCTACAGCTTTGAACCACTCCTTGAAAAATGGGTAAAAGCTTTACCAAAAAACGTTGAATTTATCCGTCAACCGGCTGTATTCAGTGAACTTTGGGGCAAGCATGCCAAAGCTTACTTTACTGCCGAAGCACTGGGGGCAGTAGATAAAATTCATGCCGATTTTTTTGATGCCATACAAAATAAAAAACAAAATCTGGAGACCGAAGATCAATTGGCTAAATTTTTTGTTGAACATGGCGTTAACGAAACAGAGTTTCGTTCAACTTTTAACTCTTTTCTGGTCGATTCCAAAATGCGCCAGGCAACCGCTACTGCCGGCCGTTATGGCATTACCGGCGTTCCTGCCATAATTATTAATGGTAAATTTAAAACCAATGGCCCTTTGGCCGGCTCACATGAAAAAATGCTTGAAGTTATCGATCAACTCATAAAACAAGAAAGCAAAGCAAAATAATTACACCTTTCTTTAACTGATTGTTTTCTTATAGCTATAAAATTGGCGGCTTGCTTGGCCGCCTGATTATTAACACATCAACGTCTTAATCATCGATCGGGTCTGTTATGAGTTTTTTTAGTAAGACAACTATCCAGGACAAGTGGAAAGAGAAATATTTAAATTTGCTTGATGAACAAGATCAATCAAAGGACGAGTACCAGGAAAAAGAAGATCTACTTTGTAAAACCATTGTAAGACTGACCATTGCAACGTCAGGCCTTGACCCCCTTCTTGATCCACATTTGCAGAGTATCCGCGAACAATTGAAAGCTGGCATTAATAGCACAGAACTTAATGACAAGCTTGAAAAAATCACTCAGTCCGTAGCCCAAATCAAACACGAACCGGCACTGAAGCGCACGGTTTCAACCGGACTGCTATTTGATTTTCTGCTTCAACACTATAAATCTAGTAAACAACAAGCAGCACTTCAACAACTACATAAAAAAACGTCAACATCAATACCTGAAATACCGCCCAATGAATTATTTATAGATATTCTTAAAGCCATAGAGCCTGACCAAGACTCATCACTGACGAGTAACATCAACAGTTATATTGACGTAAACATCATCAGCCAGCACCTATTATCTTTTCTGGATGAAATTGAAATACCCAGCATTTATCATCACCAAACCAAGGTAGCCAAACAATTACTAGCAGATTCCAATCAATCCTCATCGTCCTTTGAAGATATTCTTGATAAGTCTTTTAAGCTTCTGCTTAAAATCAAACAACACAACCAATCTGAACAACAAGATATAGATGATTTTCTTTCCCACATTACCGAACAATTGGCAGCGCTCGATATTAAAGTGCTGGGGGCCAGTTCATCAGCACAAGAATCAGCAGAGAACAGGATCCGACTCGATCAATCTGTTTCTGAGCAAATGGAAGAGTTACAATTAAGCTCCTCGAACGCCACCAAACTGGAACCTTTAAAAGTAATAATTAACAACCGCTTAGCCAACCTAACCAAAGAAATTCAACAAAACAACCAAAACGAAGCTATTCATCGCCAAAAATTACAGCAACAACTGGATGATCTAATCATTAAAATTAAAGACATGGAAACAGAGTCCAGCGATTTAAAAACCAAATTAAAGATAGCCAATACCCAGGCGTTACGCGACACTTTAACTGGTCTACCAAATCGCAATGCCTATAATGAACGCATGGAAATCGAATTGGCTCGCTGGAAACGCTACCAAACACCTTTAAGCCTTATCATCTGGGACATTGATCATTTCAAAATCATTAATGACAGTTACGGCCATAAAGCCGGAGATAAAGTCCTAAGGTTAATCGCCAATCAATTATCAGATCATTCCCGGGTAACTGATTTTATTTCCCGCTTTGGTGGCGAAGAATTCACCATGCTGCTACCAAACACCAAAGGAAAAGAAGCACTATTATTTGCAAACCAACTCCGGCAAGCGATTGAAAAAGCAGGATTTAATTCAAGCGGCACCTCTGTTAAAATTACTATTTCTTGTGGCGTTACCGAATTTTTGAAATCTGACACTGATGAATCAGCATTTGACCGCGCAGATAAGGCCCTTTATCAGGCAAAAGAACAAGGTCGTAACCGATGCTGTGCTTTGTAAAATATCTACCCAGCATCTTTTAAGTCATTAATCTTATTAACTTTACGCTTAACCCGCTTCAAAAATATAAGGATCTCTTTGGATGAAACTTACCCTACAAGAACAATTACTAAAATCTGGCTTAGTAAGCGCGGCCAAAGCCAAAAGCGCCAAATCTGACAAGCGCAAACAAACCCAGCAGCAACGTAAAAATAAAGTTGATGTGCCAGATGAGGCTAAAGAATTAGCCCAAAAAGCACAGGCTCAAAAAATCGAAAGAGATAGGGAGCTAAATCAAATACGCCAACAGCAAGAACTGCAAAAACAGTTGGCTGCCCAAATAAAACAGATGATTGAATTAAATAGACAACCTAGAGATGCTGAAGGCTTGGCATATAATTTTACCGATGATAAAAAAGTAAAACGACTTTATGTCTCTGAATTAATGCGCGATCAAATTGCCGAAGGACGATTGGCAATTGTTAAATCAGGACAACTTTATGAAGTGGTTTCAGCTGAAATAGCAACAAAAATACAAACCCGCGATACGGCCTGTATCATTGTTTTCAATGAGCAAAACAAAGTTACAAATAATACAGACGACCCTTATGCCGAATATCAGGTTCCTGATGATTTAATTTGGTAGTTACATCCATAATTATTTTATAGCCTTGTCAGCATAACTGAATTATCTGCCAATTATTAATTTCTAAACAGTCAGTCCAGTCATAATTCCCAAAAACCTGCTTTAAAAAAATTACTATGTTGTTGCCCCATAAATAATTGACTGCAAATAAATTTGATTAGCGCTCTAACAATGACTTCTGATGAAAAGGTAGGCCCAAAAGAAATGCTACTTTAAGCGATATAGGGGCAGATTTATTCATCCTTTAAAATGAATTAACATTTCTGTGAACAAGCTTGGCAATGCTTATTCACAAGCAGACTATTCCACAGTAACCGATTTGGCCAGATTCCTTGGCTGGTCTACATCCGTGCCTTTTAAAACAGCGACATGATAAGCTAATAATTGTAAAGGTACAGTGTAAACAATGGGGGAAATTTCATTACCAACTTGAGGTACTTTTACAATTTGTACATTTTCATCATTTGTTGCCGCAAGGGTTTCATCCATAAACACAATCAACTGCCCACCTCTTGCGCTTACTTCCTGGATATTTGATTTCAGTTTTTCAAGAAGACTGTTATTGGGGGCTACTGTTACAACCGGCATTTCTGCATCAATCAACGCCAAAGGCCCATGCTTTAACTCACCTGCCGGGTAAGCTTCCGCATGGATATAGGAGATTTCCTTTAATTTTAACGCGCCCTCCATAGCAATTGGATAATGAGTTCCTCTGCCTAAAAATAAGGCATGCTGTTTTTCGGCAAATTGTTCTGCCAACATTTTGATTTCATCATCTAGTTGCAATACCTTTTCAATATTGCCTGGCAAGCTGAATAGCTCGGAAGTGATATTTTGCTCTATCCTATCTGTCAGCTTAAAACGTCTGCCAATTGCTATGACCAACAACATTAACGTTGCTAATTGTGTGGTGAATGCTTTGGTTGATGCAACCCCAATTTCCGGACCGGCACGCGTCATTAAGACAAGATCTGACTCCCTTACCAACGAACTTTCGGGTACATTACAAATAGCTAAGGAATGTTTAGCGCCAAGTTTTTTGGCTTCCAATAATGCCGCCAATGTATCGGCAGTTTCTCCGGATTGCGAGATAGTCACCACCAGTGTATCCGGTGCCAACACCGGATTTCTATAGCGAAACTCACTGGCAACTTCGATGTTGCAGGGAACACCGGCAAGTTCCTCAAACCAGTAACGTGCCACTAAACCTGCATGATAGCTGGTTCCACAAGCTAAAATCTGGATAGCTTTTATGTTATCGAACACTTCTGAGGCGTTATGTCCAAATGCACTTTCTTGCAGACGGTTATTAATAAACCGGCCTTCCAACGTTTGTGAGATCGCAAAAGGTTGCTCATAAATTTCCTTGAGCATGTAATGACGGTATTCACCTTTATCAACCGAATCAGCTGTTAACTGACTTTGCTTAACAGGTCTTGTTACCAGTTGATCGTTAACATCATAAATAAGTAATTCATTGACACTTATCTTGGCAATATCACCTTCTTCAAGGAAGATGAACCGTTGCGTAACCGGTAACAACGCCGCAACATCGGATGCAATGAAGTATTCACCAAAGCCTATCCCTATAACTAACGGACTTCCTTTTCTACACGCAATAAGAGTATCCGGATCATCAATACTCATTATTCCCAAAGCATAAGCACCATCCAATTTTTTAAGTGTGTTCTTAACCGCATTAAGCAAGCCATCAGTGGCTTGCCCTTCGCTTGGCCGAAGGGCTTCCATGGCATGATAAATTTCATGAACTATAACTTCAGTATCAGTTTCAGAAGTAAATTCATAACCATTTTGTAGCTGTTCCTCTCTTAAGTGCTCATGGTTTTCAATAATTCCGTTATGAACGACAACTACTTTATTTCGACATATATGTGGATGCGCATTTGCAGTACTGGGTTTACCGTGGGTAGCCCATCGGGTATGGGCAATGCCGATATAACCAGTAATTGGATCTGCTTCAAGTAACTGTTCAAGCCCCTTAACTTTACCGAGTTCCCTTTTACGATAGATTATCTGATCATTGATAACAGCAAGTCCAGCCGAATCATAGCCACGATATTCTAGCCGTTTCAAACCCTCTAGCAATATAGGGACTACATTACGTTGCGCAATACCACCTACGATTCCACACATGTTATTTCTCCTTTTTAACTGGACGTTGCCAGCCAGCAATTGACATTTGTTTAGCTCTACTTAAAGTCAGCTGGTTGTCAGGGGTATCTTTAGTTATGGTTGAACCTGCACCTATTGTAGCGTTTTTACCAATGATAACCGGAGCAACCAACTGACTATTTGAGCCTATAAAAGCACCATCTTCTATGATGGTTTTAAACTTGTTAACACCATCATAATTACAAGTAATGGTGCCCGCTCCAATATTTACTTGAGCGCCTACAGCCGTATCACCGATATAACTCAAATGATTGATTTTACTGCCTGCAGCTACAGTTGTCTTTTTAAGTTCAACAAAATTTCCGATATGAACATTTTCTGCTAAAACACTTTCGGGGCGAAGTCTAGCATAGGGTCCAATTCTGCTTCCAGCCCCTATAAATGCGTCTTCTATCACACAGTTAGCCAGTATTTCAACATGGTCACCAATTATCGAATTTTTAATCTGGGTATTAGCACCTATTTTGACATGACTCCCAATTTGATTTTTTCCTTCAAGGATAACATTTATATCAATTTCAATGTCTTGCCCCAGGGTTACCATTTCTCCGCGTTGATCAAAGCGCAATGGATCTCTCATGGTCACCCCCTGTTCCATAAGCTTATTTGCCTGCTCTTGCTGATAAACCCGTTCCAAATGACTGAGCTGTATTCGATTATTCACACCCAGCACCTCATCTTCAGTTTGAGGTTGACTGGTAATAACAGTAAACTCATCAGCTACCGCCATTTCAATGACATCAGTCAAATAGTACTCACCCTGAACATTGCTGTTATTTAATTGGCCCAACCACTTTTTCAATGGTTTACCTTGGACTGCCATTATGCCGGTATTGCCCTCTTTGATTGTTCTTTCATATTCAGTAGCATCTTTTTCTTCAACAATCTTTATGACTTGTCCTGCTTCATTTCGAACTATTCTTCCGTAACCAGTTGGATTAGCAAGGTCGACCGTTAGTAAAGCCAACGATTGCTCATTGACATTATTAATTAACAATTTGACCGTTTCTATCTTTAATAAAGGAACATCACCATACAATATCAATACAATATCGTCATCTTCAATTTGATGACTTACCTGCTGCACAGCATGCCCAGTGCCTAGCTGTTGGATTTGTTCTATCCATTCAGCATCCAAATTCTTTAATGCTGAAGTAACCAATTCGGCACCATGGCCAACAACTATCTTGATATCATTATTTTGGAGTTGCTTGGCAGTATCATAAACATGCTGCAACAAAGATCTATTAGCAATTTCGTGTAAAATTTTTGGTACTTCAGAACGCATCCGCGTTCCTTTTCCTGCTGCCAGAATAATAGTGGTAATTTTCATTTTATATTCCATTGCAAATCTGTTTAGATCAAATTTGCATTCGCCTGAAGGGTGTCAGGAAGGATAGCCTGACGTAAAAACCAAAAAAGCCCGATAGCGGATTAATACGTTATCGGGCTTTAATAATTGCTTGGAGACGCAAAAACTTGTCTCTATGCGCCGCGCTTTCTAAATCTATCCAAGGTTCTCAATTGCATAACAGCTTCTTGCAATTGAGCCTGTGCCGCTGTAAAGTCCATTTTTCCAGATTTATCAGACAAGGCTTCCTCTGCTCTGGCTTTTGCTTCAATTGCTGCAGCCTCATCTATATCTTTTGCCCTTATCGCCGTATCTGCAAGAATGGTAACCAGATGAGGTTGGATTTCCAGCATTCCACCTGATATATAGAAAGGATAAAATTCAGTATCACTGACTTTTACTCGAACTTCACCCGGCTTTAATCTTGATATTAATGGCGCATGCCGAGGGGATATACCAACTTCGCCTAATTCAGCAGGAGCAAATATCATTTCTGCCAATCCGGAAAAAATTTCCTTTTCTGCACTAACGATATCGACATGTACGGTCATGGTCATGTTTATTACCTACCAGTATTTAGCTTATTTCATGCCTTTTGCTTTCTCAAGCGCTTCATCTATGGTACCTACCATATAAAAA
>CAIKYI010000534.1 GCA_903831545.1 uncultured Methylobacter sp.
GTCAATAATGCCCGCCAATGGGTTGAGTGTGTAAAGGGTATACAAGTCATTTGACCATTCACCAGCGGCCTGCTCTTCAATGAGATTTTTGTGCACCAAACTTAGCGGATACATGACTGGCGATCCATACATCAACAAAGATAAAACGACCGGCAAGGCCTGGGACATATCCCGATAATAAACATTGATGGCCGCACCAAAAAAACTGATGCCAAGCGCTACAATCATGGTGTAGAAAATAATCGCCGGAACCCACAAAGCATAAAGCGTCGGCATCATTTTGTAATAAATCATCATTCCAGCCAGAATGATAAAGCTGATGCCCAGTTCGACTAGTTTGGTTGCCATCGCCGTAATCGGAAATACTTCACGAGGAAAGTATATTTTCTTGATCAAGGGGGCATTTGCGGTGACACTGCTGACGCCTTCCGAAGCCGATTCCTGAAAGAATACCCAAGGCAGCAAGGCGGCAAATGTCAAAATAGGATACGGAATGTCGCCGGTTTCAATGCCGACAAAACTTCTGACTAAAGTAAAAATTAACATCAGCATGATCGGTTTTAAAATGGCCCACAAAATACCCAAATAAGCCTGTTTGTATCGGATGACGATATTCTTCCAGACCAGAGCGTTTATGAGTTCTCGGTATTGATAAAGATTTTTAAAGACTGTAATCATAGTGACTGCTTATTGTCGATTTTGACTGTAATTATCTATTAGTCCAATTATTGCGATGGTAGATAAGATGGCTTTAGCTAAAAAAATTATTCAAGTGATGACTTGCTTGTAACTTTGTAGGGTTATTTTTTTAAGGTTTTTATTCTTTCGAGTTTTTTAAGAAGTGCCGGGCTTTCTTTGAATTTCAAACCTTGATTGATTACATTTTCAGCTTCATTATACTGCTTGGTCAGTATGTAAGTATCAGCAAGCATAGCGTATGCTTTTATGTATTTTGGGTTTTTTTGTATAGCAAAATTAAAATCATGAATAGCTTCAGCATAATTGCCTATTTCTTTAAGCATTTCTCCGCGTTCGGTATATATAAATGGGAGAAGTTGATAATTGGGATCTTTGGAATGAGCAATGGCATAGTTTGTTCCTTCTAGGAGGTTAGTTATGCAAGCTTTTTTCTCTTTTTCCGGGTATTGATAGCAGGTAGGGATGTTTGCTTTCGCATCGCAATAATGGTTTATATAGACAAAATCATCGCCAAATTTCTTTCTCCAATCAGTGTTTTTATATCGTGGATCCGGGTTGTTTATTCTACAGAAGGGTGGGATTGTTACCGAGTCTTTATAATTTATTTTGTGCACGGCCTCTTCCCACGGTATTTGTGCAGAAGCAGTAATGCTAAAGCATAATGAAAATAAATATATTATGAGATGATAATGTTTCATTTGACTGACCTTAAGACGTAAGTTGTTTTATTTCATTTTGTGCTAGTTTTGCATAAATGGAGCTGCTGAATCTGCATTCACCAATAAAGTGTATAAAGCAGGTGTCAGGAAGCTTCATTTTTTTGCAATCAGTATATTTAGGATGGGGTAAGACCATGGATTTGTCAATATTGGCTACAACGACGTTAGACATGACTTGCTCGCTACCCCATTCGCGCCATTTAGAGCCAATTTCTTTTTCCATTTTTATCGAGAAATCAATAATAAACTGTTTATTGAAAGATTGTTTTGGAAAGCCTGAAAAACCCGCGCAACCCCTTGCGTAACGTAAATTTTCGCAGCCCTCCAGTTTTGAAAAATGGGCTTCAGCAACCATTTGTACATGTGCATCAAGCGAGGGATTAATGTTTTTCTGTACGCGTTCGGAAGAAACGATCATGGGCTCTATTTTTTGATTATCCCATGTGCCTATGACAAAGCCTGTATTTGATTTAATGTTTTCTATAATTTCGTTTACGGCTGATAAAGTGAGTGTATCGCTATCAAGCTGGATAATAAAAAATTGATCAATAAAATGAGCTATTGCCAGTAGTCTTTCCCAGCATGCTCCTGTTGGGCAAAGGGGATCTGAAAATTGTTTCGCATCATATATGTCAGCGATTGGGATATGTTTGAGTAAGGTTTCCAGATCATCGTTAGTGAGGCTTCCATCATTAATGATGAATACTTTAGATAATGGCACCTGCCTTGCAAATGTCTTAACGGCTACGAGAAATAAAATAACATCTTTATGTTGTAATTGTGTTAATACGGCTACAGGTTGATCTGTATCTGCCAAGACCGGTGGGGTCTTAAATATCTGTTTGCAGGCTCTGGAAAATCGGTATCTGTTAAGTGTGTCTTTAAGTTGATAGAACATGATGTTATTGTTTAATGAAATAGAGTTAAATGTAGCCGTTATTATTTCAATGACATTATAGGCACTTACTCTATTAATTGTAGGCAAGGTGGGAGTTGGTAAATATCTAAAGATATAATTAAAATTATAAATAATGGCCAAACGATGCCTAATTAAATGAACCGTTTAAGTTAATATATCCGTTTATTCTATAGTAATAATTCATATGTTTTTTCAATCTTGTCGGTATGTGTGCTAACAGAAAAAGTGTTCAGCGCATGATCCCTGGCATTTTTCCCCAAGGTCGATCTTAGTTCGCTGTTATTGTAGTATGCTTCGATTTGCTCGGCTAATGAATGCGCGTTTTTAGGCGCAAACAGTAAACCAGTTTTATTGTGCTCCATCATTTCTGCAGCGCCGCCGTGATTTGGGCCGATTAGTGGTCTGCCCATCGCCAGACATTCGATAACGACTGTGCCTAAAGGTTCCGGGCTGGTAGAAGCTGAGACGACGACATCCAAACCATTGTAAACGGATTCCATTTTGGATACATGCCCGGTAAATACGACGATGTCTTCAAGATGCTCATCCAATACGCGTTGTCTTAAAGAGCTTTCATAGGCTGTGCAGTCATCGGGCGTACCGCCGATGATCATCATTTTTAAATTGGGTATTTTGTCTTTTAAATGGTTGGCTGCATCAAGGAATAGATCCTGGCCTTTCCAGGGTATTAACAGTCCAATCAGTCCTACGGCAAAATCATTTTTACTGATTTGGTAATGTTCCCTGAATTCGCTGCCATTTGCTTTTAGATCAAGTTTTTCCAGTTCTATACCATCGTAAATGACATCGATTTTGTTGGCGGGCACCTGCAATTTTTCTTGCATACTTTTGGCAACCCAATGTGATACTGAAATAAATCGATCAGGCAAGGTAAAGGCCCATTTCATAAGGTGTGAACCATCTTGATCGCCGCGTACATGACAAACGCTAGGGATTTTTAATATTTTGCCTACCAATAAAGCGGCTCTGTTACAAAGCGGTTCATTATTGGCGTGAATTAAATCGGCCTTAAAGCGCCAGGCTGTCCACAGCAGGCGGACAAAGAATGGCAGGAAGTTGGCAAGGTCGTCGGTGCGAGCCAGTATTTGGTTAATAATAAAGCGCAAACCGGGAACTTTATCGGGCCAGTTGGCTGGATCTAAAATACGATGCATGCCGACAATGTCGATATGTCTGTCGGGGATATGTTGCCAAAGCGCTTCCCCTGCTATTTCCTGATAGTGCGGGCCGGTTCTGCCGGTAACTACCATGGGCGTGTATTTTGAACGATCCAGATTTCTAACCAAATGCCTAAGGCAGATGATTGCCCCACCATAGCCGATGCCGTTTTCTACATAAAGAATGCGTTTTTTTAAATTATTGGGCATTGGCTTAATGGATTTATTTGGTTTGTATAGAACATGATTACACGCAATAGTGTTTTTCAAATCTTATAAAAGTAACGCTATCTTCTTTGCAAACCAGTAGAGAATACGTATTTATTATTAAGGAATCAAGAATATATTATGTAATGTTGGTAATCTTTGCTATGTTGATAATATTGTCGTACATGGGATAAGAGATTTGTAAAAAGTGTGGTTTTAGAAGGGGGTGTTCTTTAAACGTTATTTAGGCTGTTTCCTGCAAGGAATATATCTGAATGACTGGATATCGACTTAATATTCTCGCTTACTGTGTATGGCTATTTTTAAATCTATTTGTAAAAATTTATTTTTCTAGCAGGATGTTTAGTATGTTGCCATTGTCTTCTTCCCCGAAATTTTCTGTAATAATAGCTACTTATAATGGCGAAAAGACATTGTTACGAGCAATTGATTCAGTTTTGGCTCAGGCATATTCGGCTTATGAAATTATCATTATCGATGATGGTTCAACGGATAGCACTTCATCGATTGTAAGTAACTATGGTGATAAAGTGATATATCACCTGCAAGAAAATTCAGGTGTTTCAGCGGCAAGAAATAATGGAGCCAAGCTCGCTCAAGGTGATTGGCTGGCATTTCTTGATGCTGATGATTGGTATTATCCCCAACGTTTATTTTGGCATGCTGAGTTTATACAAAGAAATCCGGATACGGATTTTTTAATAGGTGATTATCACTATGGCCGTGCAGATGGAACTATTATTGGTCGATCGATTGATTCCAATGCTTTTGGCTTGAGAACGCTTGGCTCTGCGGACGAATTGGATAGTGTTTTGCTAGGTGCTGATGAAATGGGGGAGTTGATTCCGTCATATTTTGGGCACACGTTAACTTTTAGTGTTTCAAGGCAAAAGTTTCTTTCTTTAGGCGGATACCCGGAGGCATTCAGTATCGGGGAAGATTTGCACTTGATTATTCGATTATGCGCAACTAGTTGCCAGGTGGGCGTTAGTTGTAAGCCAATGGGGGTTTATTGTGTACATGAATCAGGTTTAATTCGTTCAGATGTTGTTAAATCACAAAGCAGAACTGTAGAAACGTTGGCTTCTTTGAAAGCGGAAATGAAGGATAAGCCGACTTCAATAAGGAATGGTTATCTAATGGTACTTTTAGATGCCAGATATAATTTGGCAACGGCTTTGATACGAGGTGGATGGCACTTGAAAGCGATAATGTCCTTCTTGCCGGCACTAGGGGAATCATTTTCCTGGCATAGGATAAAAATGTTGCTATCCATTATTAAAGGTTAAAAACCGCAATTTTCATTATGATTTTTAGTGTTTATGGTATTTGTTGTTCCAGCAGGGTATTTTAAAACAAGTTACGGATGTGTGGCTTTGGTTTGCATATAAACTAAATCAATTCTTTGTGAAGTTTCCATCCATTTTACTGGTTCCTACACTCATAGAATGCGGGCATTGGCCAATATCCAAAAAGTTGCGCTAATTAAGCTTTTTAATCAACTCCGACAATAACATAATTTTTTGTTCATGATTGTCGTTTAAGGCTTGGCTAAACACTGTCATATAAATCTCTGGTTCTGTGTTAAAAGTCAATCGTTTTAATAACTGATAGAGCTTGGCGACATAGTCGTTATTGGTGGTATAAGGGCCAACTTTATACCAGGATAAGATAATGATATCTTTTTCCTCGTTGGCAAGATTTCTAAGAATGGTTAAATTGACCTTGGCCGGCACGCCCTGGCCAGTTACGCTGTTTGGCAGAGCCAAGGGCTCTTGCTTAAAGGTTCGCCAGTTTTTGTCTTTTTGTCGAATAAATAAATTCTGGCTGCTGACCAGTTTGGCTTCTGGCGTTTCTTCGCCAAAATTAGCCTGATATACACCTATGA
>CAIKYI010000535.1 GCA_903831545.1 uncultured Methylobacter sp.
CGAACGTCGGGTTAGGGTCGATAGTGCTACATGGCGAATGTCAGGTATAAGGAAGCGTAAAATCATAGACGACCGGCAACTATTGGCCAATGACAGGTCACAGATACTAAGCTGTCATTGAGGGAAACAGAGAATATGCTCCGCGCTCTCATAATTTACTCTAGCCACCCAAATCACAAAATGGCTTGATAGCCTTTTTTCTCTTTGGCTACGCATAAATTTTGTCCCACTACTTGCGTCGTCGTCTCGTGCCAAGTGAGAGTAATTCCGATAAAAGTTAATTTAGAGTTTTACAGCAGGGTAATTTTAGTTGGAAATGGTTCAAATAAAGAGGGATTGAGTACCCTATCAGATGAAAAAATTATATAATCTTAACCGGTACAGTTATGCCTTAATTAATTTTGTTCTGCTAAATATTTAAAGCAGCAGTTAGATAAAAGTCTATGAAATATCTTTACGAAACCGTAGCAGACAACATCGTTGCCCATATCGAACAAGGGGTTTATCGTCAGGGTGATCGATTGCCTGGCGTACGTAGCTTAAGTCAGCAAATGAATATCAGTGTCTCAACCGCCCTTGAAGCCTATCGACTATTGGAGGATCAAGGGCGAATTCAGGCTCGTGCGCGGTCGGGCTATTATGTCAGCGCCTATCATCGACAAGCTATCGCTGAACCGGATATTTCTGATCCACCCGCGACACCCTCCAGAGTAACAGGGCAATCACTAACTCGACAAATACTCTGGGCAGCTAAAAATCCTGGTCAAGTCAATCTGGGGGCTTCCATGCCTGATGCTGATTTTTTACCGATAAGGCCTCTGCAACAAACAACCAACAAAGTGATACGCCTGTTTGGTAAACACAGTTTTGATACCGATGAATTGTTAGGTAATCAAGAACTCCGACGCCAGATAGCCAAACGTATGGTCGAACTGAACTGTACTGATGGCCCTGACGACATCATCATTACCCAAGGTGCCAGGGATGCCGTTAGGCTCGCGTTAATGGCGACCTGTGAACCTGGCGATGTTATCGCTATTGAATCTCCCACATTCTACGGTTTGTTGCAAGTGATCGAATCTTGCGGCATGGAAACACTTGAAATACCAACGCATCCGCGAGCGGGTATTTCCCTGGAAGCACTGCAACTGGCCCTTGAACAGTGGCCGATCAAAGCCTGTCTGGTCATTTCCAATTTTAATAACCCGCTCGGCTCCTGCATGCCCGATGAACGTAAGAAAGCTCTGGTAACATTGCTGGAAAAACACGAAATCCCCTTGATTGAGGATGATGTTTATGGCGATCTTTGCTTTGACTCAAAACGGCCGTCTGTTATCAAGTCTTGGAGCCAACAGGGTGAGGTACTTTACTGCTCATCCTTTGCCAAGACATTGTCACCTGGCTTGCGAATCGGCTGGTTGATGCCGGGACGTTATAAGGAAAAAGTAGAAAACTTAAAATATATGTTGCACCAAGCCACGCCGACACTCAACCAGCTTATTATTGCCCATTTTCTGGAACACGGCGGTTACGATCGTTATCTGCGACAGGTACGGCAACAATATGCCCGTAGTGTCGCCCGTACGGTGAAAGCAGTGAGCCTTTTTTTCCCTGATGGCACCCGGATGACGCAACCGGAAGGCGGTTTTGCATTATGGGTCGAATTACCGGAAGGTATAGATGCCATGGAATTACACCGGCGTGCAAGCCTGGAAGGCATTATCATCGCCCCCGGACCACTATTCTCGACTACGCAAAAAAAATACAGTAATTTTATCCGACTCAGTTGTGCCGTTCCG
>CAIKYI010000536.1 GCA_903831545.1 uncultured Methylobacter sp.
GACCACGCCTTCCAGTTCGCTTTTCCAGGATTGGTTAAAGGCTTCGACAATGTTGTAATCAAAGCCGTTTCGATTGGCTACTTCTATTAAGGCACGGATAAATTTGGCTTCATTAACCACGCTAGGTACCGACCAACCGCGTTGACGACCTTCGCCCGGCCAGCCTGATTCACCAATCAATATGCGTTTTCCAGGCGCAATAGCTTCGGCTTCTTTTTGAACTTGTTTAAAAATGCGTTCGATATGCTTTGGAGCCTGCTCAACGGTGATGGGCTCATCTTCCCAGTAAGGCAGAATGTGGATGGTTATAAAATCCACTTCCTTGATTAACTCGGGATATTTCATGTACATGGACCATACATCGGCATAAGAGACCGGCTGTTTAACGGCTTTTTTTACTTCCCGGATATATTCGATCAACTGTTCCGGCTTCAGATCGCCGCGTAACAGTACTTCGTTACCCACCATAACACGATTGACGACGTCAGGATTGGCATTGGCGGAGCGAATGACTTCGTCAACTTCAATTTTATTGTCGGCCTTCAAACCGCCTAGCCAGGCACCTTGAATCATCTTCAAACCGTGCTTTCGAGCCAGTGCCGGAATCTCAGGCATGCTGCCTTCAGCACTGGCATAAGTGCGGATAGAGTGGGTTTTTTCCCCCATCAATTGCAAGTCAGAGTCGATTTGTTCGGCAGTAGGAAATTTCTCGTCAATAGGCCCCTGGCCTTCCCTAAACGGGGCAAAAGACAGGCTGTTTAGTTTACCTGAAGGCACATCGGCCCCTACATCTTGCGGTAAGTTTGTAACCCAGCCCAGTAAGCCATTGAGCAGGATAATCAATATAGCGGTTGAAGCAATTTTCATAATACCTGGTGAGTGTTGTTTTGTGAGTGGTATGTGGCAAGTAGTCGCCGGTTTTTTTAAATGACGGGTGAAAACTTTATTGTCGTTATCATCTCATAATTGCCACACTTTGAAAACGCGAAGGCTGGTAATCAGCCGGATATTTCCAGCTAAAGCTACGCAAATCTGCCCCATTCGTATAAAATGCCCGTTTTTTTGCTTTGTATCATTATGGCTAAAGATATTCGTATTGAACGATGGAGCGGTGCGGCTTTGGAACAGTTTATTCCTGATCTCGCACGTCTCAGAATTGAAGTATTTCGGGACTTTCCGTATTTATACGACGGGGATTTCGATTACGAGAAAAAGTATTTACAGACTTATATCGATTGCCCTGAAAGCGTGATTGTCATTGCTTTCGATGGCGCTAAAGTGGTTGGCGCTTCTACAGCAATCCCGATGAAATACGAAACCGAACAACTGCAAAAGCCTTTTCTTGAACACGGTTACGATCTTGACGAGGTTTTTTATTGCAGTGAATCGGTACTTAACAAGGCATATCGCGGCTTGGGCATTGGCGTTCGGTTTTTTGAGCAACGAGAAGCCCACGCCGATGATTTAGGCGGCTTTAAACATGTTTGTTTTTGTTGCGTAGAAAGACCGGTAAATCATCCCAGGCGTCCGGCCGATTATGTGCCTCTTGACCTGTTTTGGAATAAACGCGGTTATGTAAAGCACCCGGAACTTACAACAAGTTATATCTGGAAAGATTTGGATGACGTTGATGAAACGCCAAAACCCATGACCTTTTGGCTTAAGGAAGGCATTTAATTTCAAATTAATTTAGTCGTGCATCGTGCAGATATGGTTACGATGCACTCTCCGGAAGTATTTAGCGACGTCATAGTTGCACCCTTAGCTTACAATCTCCGTTAAATTACCGGAGTCCATGTTGTAGACCGCATCAACCAAACTCAAACCAGATTCTCGGTGCGTAACCATTATCAGTGTTTTAGCGACGGCAAAATCGGCTAATGCCCTAAATATTTCCTGTTCGGTCTCAGGATCCAGACCTTCGGTTGGTTCATCCAAAAGCAGCACTGGCGCATTTTTAAGATACAACCTGGCCAGGGCAATACGCCGCGCTTCGCCACCCGATACTTTTAAGCCACTTTCGCCTACCCAGGTTTCGATACCTTCCGGTAAATAGCCGATAAACGTTTCCAGGCCAGCGGCAGTGATAGCGTTATCCAGCTCAGCTGTTGTCGCATTGGGTTTGGCGATTAACAGATTTTGTTTAATGGTTGCCGCGAATAATTGGCTACGTTGCGACAACACACCAAAACAGCTTAATAATTCATCGCTATTAAATTGCGTGAGGTTTTGTCCAGCCAGGGAAATTTCGCCATGTCCGGGATCGTAATAACGCATTATTAATTGCAATAACGTTGTTTTGCCTGAACCGCTCGCTCCGATAATTGCCAGTTTAGTGCCTTGTGGAATATTCAGGTTGATGTTTTTCAACACTTGATCCTGATGATCAGAATAACGAAAGCTGACATCGAACAACTGTAAATCGAAGCGATTTGGCAATGCCAAGGCCTGTTTGGGCTGACGGACTGTTGGCGTCATGGCAGCAACCTGTCTGATACGGCCGGCAGCTTTCAGGGTTTTTGCCAGCATTTGCATAGCTTGCGGCAAAGGCATTACCAACTCGAAAGCGGCAAGTACGCAAAAAACAACCAAGGCTAAATCGGCACCTGATAGCAACTCGTTTTGAAAAGCAAGTGAGCCTAGCAGCAAGGCACTTAGCAAAGAGAACTGCGCTAACAACAAGGTAAGCGCTGAAGAAATAGCTGTTAAACGATTATTGTGCCGCTGGGTGGCAATCATCAAATCGGAAATTTGACCTAGACCATGACTAAAACGCGTGTAGGCCTGATTAGCCAGCAAGTCAGCCAAACCCTGAATGATATCGATTTGCCGGACTCTAAAACTTGCCGTCAATGTCACGATGGCCCCCGCTCCGGAACTGCCCAGCCGATTAAAAATCCACGGTGTTGCTACCGATGCCATCAGTAACATGCCGCCAGTCATAAGGCTTATTATTGGGGAATAGCCGTACAAAAAAACGATAACAGCCAAAACTCCCAGCGCAGCAACCAGAGCCGGAGCGAGCAGACGGAGATAAAGTGCGTCCAGCGCATCAATATCTGAGGTCATTCGTGATAATAAATCACCGCTGCGCATTGCTGCCAAACGTCCCGGCACCAAGGGAATAAGCGCCTGGAAAAACCAGCTACGTATGCTGGCCAATACCCGAAATGTCGCTTCATGGGTCAGCAGACGTTCGCCATAACGACCCAAGGTGCGAGAAATGGCCAGGGCGCGTATTTGTGCCGCAGGCAGCATAAAATTAAATGCTATAGCTGTGCCGGCAAGCGCCGAAGAACTGATAAACCAGCCGGATAACGTCAATAAGCCAATAGCCGCAAAAGCGGTTAGCAGTGATAAAATTATCCCGCCAGCTAACCAGATACGATGTGGTTTGAAAAGTTTCAGAAAAAACCAGAGATCTTTCATGACAGTAACCGCCCTTGTTGCAGCACGATTTTTCGTTCCATACGGTTTATAACATCAGGGTCATGACTGGCAATTATCAGAGTTTTATCCTTGAATAAACTGTCGATGATAGCCAGCAAGCGCATTTTATTGGTAGCATCAAGATTGGCGGTTGGTTCGTCCAACACGATAATCCCGGCATTTTTTAGAAATGCTCTGGCCAAAGCAATCCGCTGCACTTGCCCGCCTGACAAACCATAACCACGTTCACCGACCTGAGTGAGCAAACCTTCGCTTAATTGCTCGCTAAATTCAGTCACGCCTCCCGCAGTTGCGGCATTGATAATACTTTGCTCGGAAGCCTCGGGATTTGCCAAAGCAATGTTGTCTCTGATACTGCCATAAAAGATAGTCGCGTTTTGACCAACCCAGGCGATGGCTTGTCCGGCATGCTCACATTTGACGTCTTGTCCGTTGAGCAACACAAGACCTTCGGTCGGCCTTTCAAAACCTAACAATAGACTTAAAAGTGTCGTTTTCCCCGCTCCGGATTCTCCGACCAGGGCAATTTTTTCGCCGGTTTTAATTTGCAGATTAATATCGGATAACACCTGCCGCTGGCCGTAATGCTTACTCGTTTTTTTAAACTCGATGATGCTGTTTTTGTTCTCCTGAATACCATTGCAGGATGTTGTTGACGACACGATTGATGCGCCGCCTTCGTCAGCACATCCTGTGCCAATATCGTACTGATTCAGTACTTCTGTGTTTTGTTCCAGAATGGTGAGGATAGCATCAGCTGCACCTAAAGCGGCGGCTTTGTCATGATAATAGATAGCCAACTGCCTGAGCGGCAGAAAAAATTCAGGCGCCAGTAACAAGACAAACAAAGCTTCTCTCAAGTTGATCTGTTGCGCGGGGCCAAAATGAATCTGACCCAATAAGCCCAAGCCCACATAAACGGCGACCAGAGCAACCGAGACGGCACTAAAAAATTCAAGAATGGCTGAAGATAAAAAGGCAATACGCAGTACCGCCATGGTTTTTTCTCGAAAATCCTCGGCGATTTTATTGATGTTAGCCAATTCATGCCACGCCTGACCGAACAGTTTAAGTGTTGCCAGACCTTGCAAACGATCCAGAAAATAACCACTCATTCTTGTCATCGCCAAAAACTGATTGCGATTGGCAGAAGCGGCGCCCATACCGACCAGGGCCATAAAAATCGGAACCAGTGGACCGGTCAGCAAAAAAATTAGCCCGACGACCCAATTGACGGGCATGACCACGGCAATCATGATGATGGGCAGCACCCCGACTATCATATGTTGAGGCAGATACCGCGAAAAATAGTTTTCCAGGGCGTCAACCTGTTCCAGGGTGACCGCCACCAGTTCGCCGCTTTGGCGTTGTTTGATAGCGGCAGGCCCCAGAGCCGCAAATTTATCGCTTAATTGCTGTCTTACGGTTGTTCTAACTTGGGCTCCCGCATCAAACCCCCGGCTTTGATGCCAGTAAACACAAAAACTTCGCAGCAGAAAAATCGCAGCCAGCGCCAGAAAAGTTGGTAGTAAAGTCTGCCATTGCAATTTGTCAATGATAAGGGCTTGCAGGAGGTAAGCCAGCAATGCTGACTGTACAATGACGCCAAGGCCATTGGTAATACCAGCGATAGCGGTAACCAGAATGGGTTTGCGGACTGTTTTAGCTTGTTCTTTTAGCCAGACAGCACATGATTTTTCTCTGGCTTTGTTGTTGTCGAAGTAACTTTGATTATCCGTTTCGGTCAGCGGCATGATGATTTTGTTCTCGTTTTGGTCAATAGCTAAATTTTGTTGAAGATTTAGCCGCTAGTAAAATAATTCGATAAGGAGAGCCGGCTTATAGGATGCTGCCGACGCAAGGAGGCGCATCGTTTCCCGATTGATGCGCTTCACTGCGTTCAGCATCCTATCGTGCTGTTAAATCCATGTCATCTGAGTTCCATTGTCCCATGCTATCAATGGTTAGCTAATAAAGTTGACCCGATAATTCTATTTCATAAATTCCAGTTACCCGGCTTTAATGTAAGCGTCGGGCAAAGGCCTTAAATCTGGAAAGTGTGCTTAATGGATCCATTCATATAGAATAGCCTATTTTTTCAGGCTGGCTTGATGCGCATTCATTCACTCCCCACCCAACTTGTCAACCAGATTGCCGCTGGCGAAGTGGTCGAAAGACCTTCTTCGGTGGTAAAAGAACTGGTTGAAAACTGTTTTGATGCCGGAGCCAGTCACGTTTTTATTGAGATAGAGCAGGGCGGCGCAAGGCTGATAAAAATCAGGGACAACGGTTGCGGGATCTTTAAAGAAGATTTACCTTTGGCCTTGTCCCGGCATGCAACCAGCAAAATCGCCAGTTTAAAAGATCTTGAACAAGTGGTCAGCATGGGTTTTCGTGGCGAGGCGTTGCCCAGTATCAGTTCCGTTTCAAGACTTAGCCTGATTTCGCGTATTAGCGATGCCGATTGTGCCTGGAAAGTGGTTGCCGATGGCTCCGAACAGAATTTTGATCCGCAACCCGATCCGCATCCCCAAGGTACGACGATTGATGTGCGTGACCTGTTTTACAACACGCCTGCCAGACGCAAGTTTTTAAAAACCGAAAAAACCGAATTTGCCCATATTGAAACCTTGATAAAACGCATGGCGCTCAGTCGTTTTGATATTGGTTTTACCCTTTTGCATAATCAAAAAGAAATCCTCAATCTAAAACAGGCAGAAACGGAAACTGAGCAGGAACAGAGAATTGCCGGTATTTGCGGCTCGGCTTTTCTTGAAAATTCGGTAAAAATTGAATTTGCGGCTTCGGGACTGAGTGTCACAGGCTGGGTGGGTTTGCCGACTTTTTCACGTAGTCAGCAGGATATGCAGTTTTTTTATGTCAATGGCAGACTGGTTCGGGATAAGTTGGTTTCTCATGCCGTTAAACAGGCTTATCAGGACGTTTTGTTTCATGGGCGACAACCTGTGTTTGTTTTGTATTTGACGCTGGATCCATGCCTGGTTGATGTAAATGCGCACCCTGCAAAACTGGAAGTCCGATTCAGGGAAGGTCGCTTGGTGCATGATTTTCTTTTTTCAGCGCTGCATCGGTCATTGGCCAATATCAGACCGGGCGCTAACGTAGCTTGGGTTAACGATAGCGAAATAGTGCAACCGGAAGTTGAATCTTTAGCGCAAATCCCTTCAACCATGAACCCGGTAACGCTTGATCTACCACAATCCGGTTTTGGCAAAACGGTTACGTCAAATACTGACCGACCGTTTTACAATCCAAGACCTCCGCAGCAAGCATCTTTGCCTTTGAATGTAGAAGAAGTCATAAATACCTATGCCTCGTTATATCCAAAAACCGAGTCTGTTGCGCAACCCGTGGAATCTGAAGCCAAGCCCTTGGGCCAGGCTATCGCGCATTTACATAACATTTATATTTTGGCTGAAACACCTACCGGTATCATTTTGGTGGATACCCATGCCGCACATGAGCGGGTCACTTATGAACGTTTAAAGCAGCAATATCAAAAGGGTAGCATTCCCAGCCAGCCTTTATTACTGCCGATTAAAATAAAAGTTAGTGCCGCTGAAGCGGATCTGGCTGAACAGGAATATGATTTTTTCACTACGCTGGGTTTTGAGCTTAACCGTTCCGGGCCGGAAACGCTGGTGTTGCGCTCTATTCCGGTTTTATTGGGCAATACGGATCTGGAAACTTTGGTGCGTGATGTGTTGTCCGATATGAGCGAGCATGGCATGAGCCAGCGCATACAGGAAAAATCCAATGAAATATTGGCCACGGTTGCCTGTCATGGTGCGGTAAGGGCACGTCGCCGTTTGACCATTGATGAAATGAATGCCTTGTTACGGGATATGGAACAAACGGAAAGAATAGGGCAGTGTAACCACGGTCGGCCCACCTGGATCTCTTTATCGACTCAGGAACTTGATAAATTCTTTTTGCGTGGGCAGTAGACCAAAAGGTTAAAGGTTAAGGATAAAACATCTTCCTCCTGTTTTTATTAAATTTACGTTCATCCACACAAACCAATCATGCAAATACTTCCCAAGCCACCCATAGGCATCTACACAAGTACAAATCGAAGCCATTCCCGCAGGGAGAGCAAAGCGAGGGTTGGCCGGATCCCTACAGCGCGGAGCGAATCGAGGCTACTTTGCTGTAAAAACATGATTAAATGTGGATTTATGACGACCAAAAGGGATGTAAATACTAAGGTTTGCCATCCAGGGCATCTGGATCTCGGCAATCCATGCCGGGATGACGAGTTGTGAAGCCTCCCGCTATTTTCCTGATGGGACCGACTGCGTCAGGAAAGACGGCTTTAGCAGTGCAACTGGCTCAGGCTCTGGACGGAGAAATCATCAGTGTCGATTCTGCCCTGGTATTTAAAGGTATGGATATTGGTACCGCCAAACCTACGCTGGAGGAAAGAGGTGGTGTTCCGCATTATTTAATAGACATACTAGATCCTGCCGACACTTATTCTACCGGTCAGTTCAGAAAACAGGCCTTGGCCTTAATGGACGATATTTCGCGTCGTGGCAAAATCCCGATTCTGGTCGGCGGCACCATGTTGTATTTTAATGTGTTAAATAACGGACTTGCCGTATTACCCGAAGCCGATCCGGCGGTGCGCGCCAAACTTGAGCGGGATTTGGCTGTTTTGGGTAAAGAGGTATTGCACCAGCGGCTTGCCGAGGTGGATCCGGTCGCTGCGGCGAGAATTCATGCCAATGATCCGCAACGCGTGCAGCGAGCCCTGGAAGTTTATGAATTAAGCGGCAAATCGTTAACGTCATTTTTTAGCACCGCCCAAGAGCAAGATATTCCTTATCAAAAAATAAAACTGATTATCGCGCCGCATGATCGGGCGCTGTTACACGACATTATCGCCCGACGATTTAAACAAATGCTGGCACAGGGTTTTCTTGATGAAGTCATGGCGCTTTATCAACGCGGCGATCTGACCGAAAAAATGCCTTCTATCAGAGCCGTCGGCTATCGTCAGGCCTGGTCTTATCTGCAAGGCGAATATGACCTTGCTAGCATGACCGAGAAAGCTATTATTGCCACCCGGCAATTGGCCAAGCGCCAATTTACCTGGTTGCGCAGAGAACAAGACGCGATGAACTTTGTAACAGGGCAGCCGGATCTTTTAGCTACTGTGTTGGCACAGGTTACTGCGGCTATTACAGGCAATGCAGATGAACCGCCAACCACACGGTATTAAGGTCGGGGTGTGTCCATTCGACGCGGTGTCGGGTATGGGCAGGAATCAGCAGGTAATCACCGGCTTTTAATTCAAAGGCCTGGTTGCCGGTTTCGTAAACAATAATCGCCTGTCCCTGTAGCAATAACACCCATTCATCCTGCTCCTGGTCATACCATTGACCGGTTGGAGTGCTCTGACCTTTAGATACAATTCTTTCAATCTGAATATTTTCCCGTTTGAAGAGACATTCAAAGAGTTCTTCGGGCAATTGTTCGGGGATATTGTTAAAAATGTTGGTGATAACTGTATTCATGTGGTTTTTTGAATTGTTAACAGGTTTGATTTTATGGATTCAAGGAGGGAATGGTATTGTATAATGATCAGAATGGGTAGGCAGATAGGCTGCAAGCACAATAAGCATCATGGAAGAATTCAGTATTATTAGTTACACATTGGCAAGTTATAACTTCCTGTCAGGGATAATATAAATGTCGCAATCCTCAGTAAACCGATCAGCTCAAGCCACTGTTGCAATAATTGGCGGAGGCCCTGCAGGGCTAATGGCAGCCGAGGTATTAAGTCAGGCGGGCGTGAAGGTTGAGCTTTATGATGCAATGCCTTCGGTTGGGCGAAAGTTTTTGATGGCCGGAAAAGGTGGCATGAATATTACCCATTCCGAGCCCTTTGATAAATTTATGTCGCGCTATGGCTCATCTCAAGCCCATCTTGACCCGATGCTCAAGGCTTTTGGTGCCGAGGCTATACGTGATTGGCTTAGTGAGTTAGGAGTTGAGACTTTTATCGGTAGCTCCGGCAAGGTTTTTCCTGTGACCATGAAAGCTGCACCGTTATTGCGTGCCTGGTTGCATCGGTTGCGTGAGGATGGCGTCAGCTTTAAGATGCGTCATCAATGGCTGGGCTGGGACGCAGGAATACTGCGTTTTTTAACGCCTTCAGGTGAAACAAAAATTAGCGTAGATGCCGTGGTGCTTGCTTTGGGCGGCGGTAGTTGGGCGCGCCTGGGTTCAACGGGTGCCTGGGTGCCGTTGCTGCGTGAACAAGGTGTTTCGGTTGAAACGTTAAAACCGGCCAACTGCGGCTTTGAGGTGACTTGGAGCGAATTTTTTAGCGGTCATTTTGCCGGCCAGCCTTTAAAATCGATACTGGCGTCGTTTACTGATTTGCAAGGGAAGCGCTTTTGCGAGCCCGGAGAATTGATGGTTACCGCTGAGGGCGTCGAGGGCAGTTTGATTTATAAAATGTCTGCAAAGGTTCGTGAACAGATTGCGGCAACCGGTTCGGCGATGATTTATCTTGATCTTTCGCCGGATAAGGACAAGCAGTTTTTAATAGACAGGCTGTCAGTGTCGCGAGGTAAAAATTCCATGGCAAATCATTTGCGTAAACGCATTGGCCTTGAGGGGGTAAAGGCCGGTTTGCTCAGGGAAGTTTTATTGAAAGACGTTTTTGATGACCCGATTCGCCTTTGCAATACTATAAAAGCGTTACCGCTTAAGCTGGTTGCGCCCAGGCCAATCGATGAGGCCATCAGCACTGCAGGTGGCGTTAACTTTAATGCCCTCAACGAGCAGTTAATGATACGCTCGAAGCCCGGTACATTTTGCGCCGGAGAAATGCTTGATTGGGAAGCTCCGACCGGTGGTTATTTATTAACCGCCTGCTTTGCGAGCGGGCGAGTGGCAGGATTAGGTGTATTGGACTGGTTACAACGTGATGATTCGGTATAATTCACCACCATGATGAGGCATTCTATGTTTTGGTGCCATGGTCGTGATATTTTTAAATCAGTATAAAATTAGCAACAGCAGAAGCGTTGCCAACAAACTAAAATTTCAACGAAAGAATTACCGGATCAAAGTTTATGTCGAAGAAAATTGCCGTTAATGTTTTCTGTACTTTTAAAAACAAAGCATAAGGACTGCAATGAAAACTCCAAAAAGTATTGAACCCCTGGTTCGGGATGGTCTTGTTGACGAGGTGCTTCGTCCGCTAAAGAGCGGTAAAGAGGCTGCTGTTTATGTTGTGCTTTCGGAAGGCGAAATCCGTTGCGCTAAAGTTTATAAAGATGTGAACAAGCGCGGCTTTCATAAACAGGCTCAATATCAGGAAGGACGAAAAGTACGAAATTCCCGTCAGGCTCGCGCCATGGAGAAAAATTCGCGCTTTGGCCGCCAGCAGCAGGAAGAAGTGTGGCAAAACGCAGAGGTTGATGCCTTGTATCGTCTTGCCGCCGCCGGTGTCCGTGTTCCCAAGCCTTATAATTTTGTCGAGGGCGTGTTATTGATGGAACTGGTCACCGATGAACATGGCAGCGCTGCCCCAAGACTGAATGATCTGGTCCTGAGTCGGGAGCAAGCTCTGGACTATCATGCCTTGTTAATCAAAGAAGTGGTCAGAATGCTTTGTGCCGGTTTGGTGCATGGCGATCTTTCCGAATATAACATACTGGTTGATGCCAATGGTCCGGTTATCATCGATCTGCCTCAGGCTGTTGATGCCGCAGCCAATAACAATGCGTCCAGGATGCTGGAACGTGACGTTGACAATTTAGCCGATTATTTTGGCCGCTTTGCGCCAGAATTGCTGGTCACCCAATACGGTAAAGAGATCTGGAAGCTTTATGAGGCAGGTGACTTGAATCCCGATGTAGTTCTGACCGGCCGATTCAAGGGCAGTAACAAACAGGCAGATGTCGGCAGCATTATGCGGGAAATCAATGATGCCCGGGACGATGCGATACGCCGTCGTTATGAACAAGATGATTAATGGACCAATGAGTTATGAGTGAACATCAGCCTGAAAACCCCCTGCATGGTATTACCCTGGAAGCCCTGCTCACCGAATTAGTGGACGCTTACGGCTGGAGTGAACTCGGTAGACAGATTGATATCAGATGTTTTAATAATGATCCCGGCATTAAATCCAGTTTAAAGTTTTTAAGAAAAACGCCGTGGGCAAGAAAGCAGGTTGAAGACTTGTATTTAAAGCATATTCATTTTTAGCACCCAGGCTGGCTAAAAACCAGCAGTACCGCCTTTTTTGATTAAGCAATAATCCGTGTAGTTCTTAATCAATTCAGGGATCTTGATAAATGGAAGTTAATTCAAAAAAAGGCGTGTTATGACAAAAAGCAAATTTCTTACCCTGGCTGTAATTGGAATTCAGGTGTGTTTTATTTCCCCAACGGCTTATGGCAGGGTGCGGAGTGAAGCGGCAAAGAATGTTTTTAAGCACTCCAATCCATGTCCCTCCAACGGTAATAATCACGGCCCCTGTCCGGGCTATGTGATTGATCACATAACCCCTTTGGCCTGCAATGGCTTTGACGGACCCTCCAACATGCAATGGCAATCTGTTGCTGACGGCAAGCAAAAAGATAAATGGGAACGTAAGGATTGCCAGGTGTCTCATTCCGGGAATCGACCAAGACCGCAAGTAGGCACCTATTTCACCGGAAAAAAAGGCGGTTGTTTTACTTATACGACCGGCGTCAGGAAGCGTTACGTTGACCGCTCTTTTTGCGGCTATTAAGCGACACCAACAACTGATTTTCTTGTGTGCTCTTGACGGTTAAAATGTACAAGCCTCAGTGGGCGTGAACGGCTTTACAAGGATGTAGGGCACAGGAGTGATTGGTTGTGCCCTGTTCAACCTGTAAAGTACAGTGCTGAACAGAGAAACGTTCTTTGAGGGTCTGCACGGTTGTATCCATAAATAAATCGCCCGGATAGCCGTCAGGCATGACCAGATGAACAGTCAGTGCGCTTTCTGTGGTGCTGATACCCCAGATATGCAAATCATGAATATCGGTCACGCCCTTACAGTTGCGCAGATAGGATTCCAGCGCTTCCACATCGATATTTGCCGGAACAGCAATTAAAGCCAGCTTTACCGATTCATGTAACAGTCCCCAGGTGCCAATGACAATCACTGTAACAATCAAAAGACTGGTTATCGGATCAAGCCAATACCAGCCGGTATAGATCATCGCTACCCCGGCAAGCACAACACCCAGAGAGACTGCCGCATCTGCGGCCATGTGCAGATAGGCACCACGAATATTCAAATCGCCTTTACTGCCCTTGACGAACAGCCAGGCGGATAAACCGTTGATAATGATGCCAACACCTGCTACCGCTGTTACCGTCAAACCCGCCACCAGAGGAGGTTCCGAGAAACGTTGAACAGCCTCCAGGGCAATCGCTCCGCAGGCCACCAAAAGGAACATGGCGTTAGCAAGGGCTGCCAGAATCGAGGTGCTGCGTAAGCCATAAGTGTAACGCGCTGTGGGCGCTTTTTTAGAAAGGATAGTTGCCCCCCATGCTAACATCAGGCCAAGTACATCAGAAAGGTTGTGTCCGGCATCGGCAATCAGGGCTGTTGAATTCGCAATAAAACCATAGCTAAGTTCAATGAGGACAAAAACCGTGTTCAAAACGATTGCCAGAGCAAAAGCCCGACCATAATTTTGAGTCTCATTGTGGTTATGATGATGAGAATGCCCTGCATGTGCGTCTTTAGCTGTGTGAAGGTGATGATCTTTCATCAATCTGCTTCCGTGTTTAGGTGGGCGACAAGTTTTTAGGTTATCGTTAAATTATCATTCTATTTGGTGAATGATTGCAAGCAGTGCGTTTAATCAGAATGTTAAAAATAATTGATTGGGATTAGTTGCGCAAGGGTCGCTTGACGAGTTGTTTAGCTGCCTATTTTTTAATGGGGAGGGTAAAGTAAAAAGTAGTTCCCTTGCCGGGCTGACTATTAAAATGCAACCTTCCGTTATGGGCTTCGATCAGTGAGCGACTGATGGATAAACCCATGCCCATCCCTTCTGCTTTGGTGGTATGAAAAGGCATCAATATTTTTTGTTGCTGGTCTTCATCAATGCCCGGACCGTTGTCTTTTATGCGCACCTGAATTTCATTGGCCGTCGTCAGGCAACTTTGAATGGTTATTTGGCGTTGTGTTTTTTCGGGTTTGTCGCTAAGAGCATCAATACTGTTGCGGATTAAATTTATCAGTACCTGTTCAATTTGAATATGATCAATATTAATAATCGGCAGATGCTCATCCAGTTCCAGAGTTAACATGATGTTATTTTGTTTAAGTCCATCGGCACAGAGATTGATGCAATCAGTAATCAAGGTATTCAAGTCGGTGTTCGAACGCTGTAGCTGCTTGGATTTACAAAAATTTTTCATGCGATGAATGATGCTGCCAGCGCGTAAGGCTTGTTCCTGAGTTTTTACCGCAACTTCACCCAACTTTATCAAATCGGGGGTTTTATTTTTAATCAGGTTTAAACTGACTTGCGCATAAGTGGCAATCGCCGTCAGGGGCTGGTTAACTTCATGGGCTATCCCTGAAGCCATTTCACCCATCAGACCCAGGCGTGTGACATGCGCGAGTTGGGCCAGATGGTCCTGGTCACGCTGTTCCCTAAGTTTACTCTCGGTGATGTTTTCATGACTAACGACCACGCAACCATTTGAATTAAGCATCCTCGATGCCTTTAAATGGAACCAGTATTGCTGATTTGGTAAAAAGCAGGGGTAATCCAGGTCAAATGTTTCAAGTTTGCCCGCCAGAACCGCTTCTATCCCATTGCGAGCTTCCCGGGAATCAATGAGGTCAGTCTGATTATAGGACTTGCACGCCTCCAGATAATTATAACCCAGTAAAAAATTATAAGATTCAGGCAGGCCATTGTCTTTGCTGAACTGTTCCCAGGCGGTATTAACGGCAATAATGACGCCGGACTCATCCAACACCGCGATATGCGCTGTCAGGGAGTTGATTATGCTGGTAACGAAAGCGTTACTGGTGCAGAGTTTTTCTTCCAATTCCTTACGCTCGCTGATATCTCGACAGGTACTGATGAAATAGCTCGTTTTGTAAGTTCTTCAAAAATTCTTTGTGCATACGAAAATGATGTTCAAGACGAAAATTACGAAAGACTATCGGAGAATTTTAAAATTTTGGAAAATGCACTTGACCAAGATGGGAATAAATTTGAAGTAGTTAAACTTCCA
>CAIKYI010000537.1 GCA_903831545.1 uncultured Methylobacter sp.
CCCCTTTTTCAAAGAGGGGAGCTGAACGTTTACTTTGAAGTTGCCTGCGGATGAAGTTATAGCCACCTCCAGGCGCTCCAAAATTAAACCCTCTCGCCTTGTGTAAGCTCGACGGTCTGTCGTCTAGCTTACACAAGGCGAGAGGGTTCGGTTTAACTGTCTGGAACCGAACGTCAACTACAGGGAACTTATGAAAACTAAAAAAAATCAGTCGGGACTCACAGCCTTAGCTGCGTTGGCAACAATAATCAGCGCTACGCTAGTTTCACCAGATGCTAATGCAGCTGTCCTGCATGCCCCAACCAGCGGTACCTTTACCATGAACCTCAATCGAGATGCGTTAATACCGTATGGTGGCGGTTATTATCTGTCTACTTTTTGGAACTCACTGGCCTCCGATTACAGTAATTTAATTAATACCGGAGATTATTTGATTAGTCAGCTCAACACTACGGAAATTTCAGCAGTTAATCGAGTATTCGATCTGATGGCCATTGGCGTCAATCCAACCGGCCAGGCAAATCAGCGCTTCGTAAAGGCGACTTCCGCCAATTTTGTCATTGATTCGAGTACGCTGGCAGGCGTGGCTGACGCGCAGATAGGCATGACCGGCGTTCAAGGCGTTTACGCACCGAATTGGCCGCCTGGCGGCGCCGGCTTAGTCAATGGCGATTTTTCGGTGCTTTATGATACCGGTCGACAAACCAACGGTCGCACTGGCTGGTATTTGGCTAACAATATTTATTTTACGATGGCAGTTTACGAGTTAAGCAATTTAAGTGTTGCGTTTACTGAGGTCGACAACTGGCGACTTAGCGGCGATTTGTTGATGTCACCGGAAAATGGCGGAATGTTGCAAGGCGCATCGCTTAATAAGGTGGGTGATTTTTGCCTGGGTGCCGGCAGTTATGCGGGTTGCGGGCAGGTAACAGTAGTTCCGGTGCCGGGCGCGGTTTGGTTGTTCATAACGGGCTTGGTGGGGGTGGTAGTAAACCGCAGCCGTAAAGCAGACCTGTTTCTTAAGGTTTCCTAATGCTTCCTCGAAGTGCTTTTCAATTAGTGCAGTCTCAACTCTAAAAACTATAATTATGAAAATCAATAAACACCCCATTGTTCAACAAGCGCTAAGCGTCAGTGTCATTGCCATTTTTGGCTCACTGATTTCCATGCATACGCAAGCCGCAACGATAACAGGCGGAGCGCTAACCGTGAATCTGGATCGTGACGCAATCATTGCGGGAGTGATTCAAGATAAATACCCCGACACCCCGACTGTAGATTTCCCGATCTGTTGCAGGCCTTCACTTTACGTGGAAGAGTTTTTTGACGCTTCGTCGGCCTCAAAAACGTTTAGCGAACTCAGGGACGAAAATACCCCCAATCTTAATGATCTGGCATCTGATGAGATCTCCGCAGTTGGGCTTCAATATTCCGTAAACGAACCGAATATTTCGTTAATTCCCGCTGGTCGCCAGAATAGAAATACCACGTTTGGGTTCGATCCGGCAGATTTGTTCGGTACTGCGACAGGCAGCATAGGTCTTGGTGGGGTGATACGCTTCCGGGTCGATGTTAGTCCTCCTTCCAACCGTATCCTGCTCGGCGACATGTCGCTGGCTTACGATTCGTCTCTTGAAGGCACGACACCAGGGCGCTCCGGTTGGTTAATCACCAACCATATCGGTTTCGATGCTGATGCGTTTGAATTATTCGATGTTACCACCCAGTTGACAGGAAACATTTTGACGCTTAACGGAAATCTTGGTTTCGGCTGGGGCTTCGATCATCTTGGCGCAACTGCAGCTCGCTTGAATGATACTCGAATCGGCACTTTCAGTTTTCAAACCACAGTAGTTCCGTTGCCTGCCGCAGTCTGGATGTTCGTGACCGGAGTGTTTGGCTTTAGCGTCATGAATTATCGTAAACGGCAGGTATAAATCACCTTATTTATGGAGAACACAATGAACACCAATAATGGAAAATCTCATCAATTTCTTACTGCACTGCCTTTGTTGCTTACTGCAAGTATCGCAACCCTGGCGCCGAATGCTGCAATGGCTGCCATACTGAATGCCAGTTTGGGTGGTACTTTTATAATGAGTATGGACAGAGACGCCCTGGCACTTTCCGTTCAAGGCAGCCCAAGCAATCCTGGCAATTTTTTAGTTCACTATTACGATACGGCAGAATCGGATTACACAACCCGTTCCGATTCATCATTTTATTTTAACAATCCCTTGCGCACTGAAATTTCTGCGTTGAATCTTGTGCATGCTATCACTCCTGTCAGTGCTGCCAATCCAACCGGGCAAGCCTCAAATCGTTATGTCAAAGCAACTACGCAAGATTTTGCTATCGATTCGGATTCACTGACCGCGACCGGCATGCTGGGTATGACCGGAATTGAGTTGTATAAAGGGCTTTATAACGGCGCGCTAATCTATGGCGATTATTCACTGCAATACAATCCCGGTAACCGTGCGGCGGCCTGGGAAGATTATGGCTTGGCGCTAGCACAGCCCAGTGGCTGGTATTTGCAAAATAACGTCAGTTTTAGTGTGGTGACCTACGATTTTGCTAATTTAACTGTCGTCGCTAGCGATGCCAATAACTGGAAGCTCAGTGGAGATTTGTTGTTGAGTCCCGAAAACGCGGGCTTATTACAAAACACGATTCAGCGCGATGTCGGGGATTTTTGTCTGGGTACCGGTAGTTATTCGGGTTGCGGTCAGGTCAGTGCCGTTCCTGTACCTGCCGCCGCCTGGTTATTTGTGTCGGGATTGGCAAGCTTGGGTTTTTCCGGTTTGCGCCGTAGGAGATTTCAATGAACTGCAAAAAAATCTCACTGCGTTTAGTCGGTGACTTTAAGCTAAGCCTGTTGATGCTACTGATTACTGGTTACAATGCAGCGCAGGCCGATGCTGCTTCGCAGGTTGGTTTTGAAGGCTATACCAGCGTACAAATGAATGTTGATGCCTTCGGACAAAATATTGTTGGCGATGCCGCTCACGAGCCGACTATCGCCTTTGATCCCAACAATCCGGACAAGTTAGTCACCGGTTGGAAACAGTTTGGTACGGTGTTGTCCGGAAATCGTCAAGGCGGTTGGGCTTACAGTGATAATGGCGGTAAAAACTGGCATTTTGAAGGTGTGCTAACACCTGGAGAGCAGCGGACCAATATCATGGTCGATGTCGATTCCAGTGGAAATTTTTATTATCAGAACCTGCATTACGGCCCAGGTGGCGATTACGCCCAAGATGTGCAAGTTTTCAAGTCAGTCGATAGCGGTGTGAGTTGGTGGGAGCCGGTATATGCCTACGGTAAAGGTGCCGACAAGGGGCGCATTGGCATTGATCGCAGCGGTACGTCCAGCGACGGACATATCTACGTGCATTGGCGGGAAGGCCTGGATGACAGGCACTTCACCCGATCAACCGATTTCGGTGTTAGCTTTGACGAACCGGTCAGTATTCCGGGTCGACCGGCCTTTGGCACTATTGCGGTTGGACCGGAGGGGCAGGTTTATATTGGCGGCAGAAACGAGATCGGAACCTTGACAGGCGCAAAACTGGTATTTGGAGCCTATCTGTTTTCAACTTCGCTGAATGCCCGTGACCCATTGGCTACTTCGAGTTTTACAACTCAGGAAATCAATCTGGGCGGTTCGCCGGTGATGTTTCAATTTCAAAATAATCCAAATCAGTTTGGGCCTTTAGGCGATGTACAGGTTGGCGTCGATCAATCTAACGGGCCGCTACGCGGTAATATTTATGTGCTGGCCTCGGTCGATCCGGTCGGCGTCGACAACCAGGACGTCAATTTTATTCGCAGTACCGATGGTGGAATAACGTGGTCGACGCCTCTAAAAATCAACACTGACAAACCCGATCGAAACGCCTACCAATGGTTTGCGATGCAGGGTGTTGCGCCCAATTCACGTATTGATGCCGTGTGGTATGACACCCGTAACAGTCTGCAACCGGCGATTTCGCAATTGTTCTACGCTTACTCTTGGGACGGTGGCCAGACCTGGAGCCAGAATAAACCGGTCACGGCGCCGTTTGATACCCATATTGCTTATCCGCTGGGCGCGCAAAAACTGGGCGACTACACCCACCTGGTATCGGATGCGAATGGAGCGCATATCGCCTATTCCGCGACTTACAATGGAGAGCAGGACGTTTATTACCTCAATGTTTTTCCGGACTGTAACAACAACAGCTTATCGGATGTTCGCGATATTCAACAGCATAGCAGCGGCGACACCAACAGTAACCACATACCTGATTCGTGTGAGAACATCACGATAATTGGTGATCTGGATAGTGACCGGGATGTTGACCAACTGGATCTTAATAAGCTGTTGGCGGCCAGAAACAAGCCTGCATCCGGGCCGAATGATCCAAGAGATCTTGACCAAAACGGCACTATTAATGCATTGGATGCTCGCAAGTTGACGCTGTTATGTACTCGTCAGCGCTGTGCAACACAATAAAAAACTAAATGTTACGAGGAATTAAAATGATCAGCCCATTGTACAAACTAGTAATAGCAACAGTTTTGCTGTCGACAACCGGAATTGCCAATTCCGCAATCAGTCTGAGCTTTAATCCGCAAACTCAAGTCGACTCTTTAATCGGTATAGGAATAATCATTTCAGGACTTGGTGCCAGTTCCGCTCCATCCATTGCTACTTACGATCTTGATATTCTTTTCGACGCCAGTCATTTGGCCTTTGCAAGTGCTGAACTGGGCGATCACCTAGATATCTTTCATTTAGGCACAAACTTAACAACTGTCGGTTTAACCGGTCCCGGTGTTTTGAATATTTATGAGTTATCGTTTGATTTACCGGATGATTTAAATACTGTACAGAGCGATAGTTTTACCTTGGCGGTATTAAATTTCGACGTGCTAAATGCCTACAGCAGTCAATTGAACCTTGTCGTCAATGCGTTGGGAGATGCTGACGGTAATCCACTGGTAGCCAATGTGTCATCTGCGGTAATTAACCCCGTGCCGTTGCCCCCCGCATTTTTTATGATGAGCTCAGGTCTGTTTAGTCTGGTAGCCATAAGGAAAAAGCGCCCTAACCAGGTTGTGATGACAAACTGGAGTTAAGCTGTTTTTTTTATCGAAAAAACAAAGAATAACAAGATTATTTCAGAGCGTTATCAGTCTTTAAATTGTTGCCGAAAGTATAAATGGCTGTGCAAGATAATATGATGATGTCTTTTGTGGATTGACTCCGGTTTTCAGATGCTTTGGTTGTTGTTAGCAGGTGTTTGGTAAAGTCTGATCTATAAACGGATAACCAGTCGCTAAACGTACGAAAAGTGAAGTAAGCTTTGTAAGTTCTGGCTCTATTAGCTGCATCTTGTTTAGCAGCTAAAAAATATCGTTCTTTCCAATGCTATCCACGGACTATATTTTCAAAGCCAATATAAATAATGGTCAAAGCAATTAGCGACTCACCGGTTCTGCCAGGGTCTGTTGATGTTTGTGGCTGTAAAGCTATCTAAATTGAGTTTTGTATTGGTGCAAAACAACAGTCCGGTGGTGGTTATGCACCCAAAGGCTTGCTGTTATTATCGGGATTTTGCTAAATATTAATTTTAACTTATTGTTTTATAATTTATTTATTTTTTTGGCATGTATATCGCTTATATCTCGTAAGTTGTTTTTGTAAATACGAGGATTTGATATGCGTGAACCATCCCTGGCCGGGTTACCGAAGTCTGGTTTAGCCGGTTTAAAAGAAAATTGGCGTAGCGATTTGCTCTCCGGTTTTCTGGTTTTTCTGATAGCCTTACCGTTGTGCCTGGGTATATCGATGGCGTCCGGTTTTCCGCCATCGGCCGGTATTATCACGGAAATTATCGGCGGGATGCTGGTGTCGCGGATTAATGGTTCTTATATAACCATCAATGGGCCGGCGGCGGGACTGATCGTTGTGGTACTCAGTGCCGTGCAGGACTTGGGTGAAGGCGATGCCATGGCGGGCTATCGCTATGCTTTGGCGGCTATTGTTGTTGCCAGCGTCATACAAATTTTAATGGGTTTTTTTAAGGCGGGTCGACTTAGTTCATTTTTTCCTGCATCAGTGATACATGGTATGTTGGCGGCTATCGGCATTATTATCATGGCCAAACAAATTCATGTCATGCTGGGTGCGGCGCCAGAGAAAGGCAGTAGTCTGTTTTCGACGATTGCTCAAATCCCGCACAGTGTGCTTAATCCTAATTATGAAATTGCCATTATTGGTATTACCGGACTGTTGATACTTATTAGCTGGTCAATGGTTAAAAATCCGTTGTTAAAAATGATTCCGGCGCCACTGCTTGTGGTGTTGGCTGGTATCGGTTTTGCGCGTTATTTTGATCTGAATCATGAGCATATGTATTTGTTTCTGCCCGATGCGAGTTTTTTAACGCATCATGAAGAAACCATCGGACCGAAATTCTTGGTTGCGATTTCCGAAGACTTTATGTCCGGTTTTTATTTTCCCGATTTTACAAAAATGGCTTCCCTGGAGTTCTGGGAAGCGGTCGTTAGCATTAGTCTGGTCGGTAGTCTTGAAAGTTTACTCAGCACCATGGCAGTCGATAAACTGGATCCGTATAAACGCCATTCTAACCTTGATCGTGATCTGGCTGCGGTAGGAGCGGGAAATTTGTTGGCAGGATTAATTGGCGGTTTGCCGATGATAGCCGAGATTGTGCGGAGTTCGGCTAACGTAAACAATGGGGCGAAAACCCAGTGGGCCAACTTTTTTCATGGCACGTTATTACTGTTATTTGTGGTATTGTTTCCTAGGCTGATTCATAGTATTCCTCTGGCGGCATTGGCTTCATTGCTGGTATTTACCGGTTTTCGCCTGGCGTCCCCCAAATCTTTCGCCTCAGTTTTACTGATCGGTAAAGAACAGCTGTTTATGTTTGTTGTAACCATTATCGGGGTGTTGGCGACTGATTTATTGATTGGTGTGGGTATTGGCATCATAACCAAGTTCGCGATTCATATGTTGCGTGGAGTCAGGCCAAATAATCTGTTTAAGATTCATTTTGTTATTGAACCCAAAAACGCCGATTCTGTTGTAGTTTCGATAGTGGGGTCGGCTCTTTTTTCAAACTTCATGTCTTTGAAGACTGCCCTGGCTAATCTGGAAAATGGCAGGACGGTTATATTTCAATTGAACAATGCCTATCTGATCGACCATACCGTTATGGAATTTATTCATGATTTTCAGCATAACTATGAAAGCCACGGTGGTAAATGCCAGTTTTTTGGCATGGAGTATCATGATACTTTTTCCTCACATCCTTTAGCCGTGCGTAGAATGCGACGGGACAATATGAGTCGTCGTAAAAGCGATCATTACGGGGTGTGAGTTTTAAAAGTCTTAACAACTTTTCACTACCAAGACATGGGATTAAGCGCACTTCGATTTTGGGGTGAATAAATCACTTTTAATTGGTAAACATAGCTCCCTTTGAAAAAGACGGGTTGCAACGGATAAGTTCCACCTGCCCCTGCTTTCCAACGAAGAATAAGCAACAGTACACTTACTTTAATCGCCATGTTTCTGGGTAAACATGCTCAGAAGCGGGTGATATTAAAGTTTACACAATATGTTTGAGTGAGAATTTTATGATCCTTGTATTAGCTTATGGCGCTGTTCTTCTGAGCTTTGCTTCAGGTCTGCTGGCTTTGCTGATGAATCAGCGCCAGGCTGCACTGGAGTTTAGCCAGTTCATTAACGAAAAATTTCCTGGCGGCAATCAATGCTGTAGAGCTTTGCTGGCTAACTGTCTGGAAGAAAAGAAGTTCCCTGACAGGTTGCGAAAAGCGGTGTTTGTCTTGCTGGGGTTGTCCGGTGTTTTTGCGACCTTAGCCGGGTTAAGCGTGTTGCTCAGTCAACAAGTTGTCACCGATCAGCTGGGCCTGGGCTTACCATGGTTGCCCTGGCATGTGCGCTTTGACTGTCTGTCCGGTTTTTTCTTTTTAATAATCGGCATTGCGGTCAGTGCGGTCAGTCTTTACGGGCCGGGCTATGTCAATAGTTATAATGATAGCCAGCATCCTTTTGCGGTTCTGGGGTTGTTTACGGGGCTTTTCGTTGCCGGAATGTTGCTGGTGCTGTTGGCCGATGACGCGTTCTTTTTTATGATCGCCTGGGAATTGATGTCGGTTGCCAGTTATTTTCTGGTGGCGTTTCAGCATGAGAATTCAGCCAATCGTCGGGCCGCATTTATTTATTTATTGATGGCCGAAGTGGGCGCTTTAGCCATTATTCTGGGTTTTGGTGTCCTGGCCAGTTTTAGCAATGGTTTTACTTTTGATGCGCTGCGCGAGGCGCATTTATCATCAACCTGGGCCAGTATCGCCTTTATGTTGGCGCTTTTGGGTTTTGGCATGAAAGCCGGGATTGTTCCCGTGCATGTCTGGTTACCTGAAGCGCACCCTGTCGCACCCTCGCATATTTCTGCCTTGATGAGCGGCGTGATGCTTAAGGTCGCGCTCTATGGACTGATTCGTTTTTGTTTTGATTTGCTTGGCGATGTTCAGTGGCAGTGGGGCGTGGTGTTGTTGATACTGGGTACAGTTTCGGCGTTGGGCGGTATTTTGTACGCGATGATGCAAGCCAATTTAAAGCGCCTGCTGGCTTACAGTTCGGTAGAAAATATCGGTATCATTTTTATGGTGCTGGGTCTGTCGATGATTTTTATGGCCAACGGTCATCCTAAATTGGCTGCGTTGGGTTTGTTGGCGGCGTTGCTTCATGCGTTTAATCATGCCTTGTTCAAGAACTTGTTATTTCTGGGGGCTGGTATTCTTCATCATCAAACCCATCAGTTAAATATCGATATGATGGGTGGCCTGATAAAAAAAATGCCTAAAACCAGTGTGTTGTTTTTGATCGGTTGTATGAGTATCTCTTCCTTGCCGTTGTTTAACGGTTTTGTTTCCGAATGGCTGGCTTTTCAGACTGCCTTGCAGGTCGATGTGCTGGATAATGGTGTGTTGCGCAGTTTGATACCGGTTGCGGCAGCCGCTTTAGCCTTGACCGCAGCGTTGGCGGCCGCCTGTTTTGTTAAAGTTTATGGCATGATCTTTTTGGGACAGTCCCGTTCGCATTATTGCGATAAAGCGCATGAGATTCAGGATAAAGGCATGCTGGCAGGCTCTGCGCTGCTGGCAGCTTTATGTTTTGTTTTTGGCGTTTTTCCCGGATTGATCATCAGTCTGATCAATAATGTTGCCGGACAGTTATTGGGCGAAACCTTGCCCAATGAAGGCGCTTTAGGCTGGTTGTGGCTGGCACCGGTTTCAAGTGCTCAGGCTTCTTATGCGCCGCCTCTGGTATTGATTGGTGCGTTGCTTGCAGCCGGTATTTGTTTTTGGTTTTTACGACGCAATCCTTCAACAGTGATGCGTCGGGCAGAAACCTGGGATTGCGGTTATGGTGGATTAACGCCGAAGATGCAATACAGTTGCAGTGCCTTTACCATGCCTTTTCGCAGGATTTTCAGTAAAGTCTGGATTATTGACGAACAAATAAAAAAAGACATGCAAGGCGCCATGAATCAGGATGTTGCAGCGGTGCATTATCATCTTGAAGTGAGTGATCATACCTGGCCGCTTTTATATCAACCGATTGAACGCGCTGTAAATCTTACCGCAGCCACGGTAGGACGAATTCAAACAGGGAATATCCGAACCTATCTGGGTTACTCGTTTGCGACTTTAATACTTATGTTATGGGTGATCAGCTGATGAACTGGTTAATAGCAATTTTACAAACCGCCTTGTTTGTTGCCCTGGCACCTTTACTCGCGGGCTGGCTTAAATGGTGCAAGTGTTATTTACAAAACCGCAGAGCGCCTTCTCTTTTGCAGCCTTACCGGGACTTGCTTAAATTAACCAATAAACAGCCGGTGGTTGCCGAGCAGGCGTCCTGGATTTTTTTGATTGCGCCTTACATTATATTCTCTGCTACGGTGCTGGCTGCGACCGTCGTGCCTTTTATCGCTGTTGATTTACCGACCTCGGCAAGCGCCGATGTAATTGTGCTGGTGGGTTTTTTTGCGTTTGCCCGGTTTTTTCTGGCGCTGGCAGGCTTGGACATAGGTACTGCTTTTGGCGGCATGGGTTCGTCACGGGAAATGACCATTTCCTCTCTGGCGGAACCTGCGATGTTAATGGCTATTTTCACTCTGACCATGACCGCCTCGACAACCAATTTATCGTTTGCCATAACTCATGTGTTGAACGAAGGGTTGGTATTACGACCTTCGTTTGTGTTTGCCTTGTCGGCACTGGTTCTGGTGGCTATCGCAGAAACCGGGCGCATACCGGTGGATAATCCTGCGACGCATTTGGAGTTGACCATGATTCATGAAGCGATGATTCTCGAATACAGTGGGCGGCATTTAGCGTTGATTGAATGGGCAAGTCAATTAAAACTGATGCTGTATGGCGTACTGATAGCCAATATCTTTTTCCCCTGGGGAATTGCCGAAGCCTTTAGTGCAGAAGCGCTGGGATATGGGGTTTTGGCAATTGTCGGCAAGCTTGCCATACTTGCTGTTTTTTTGGCGATTGCGGAAACGCTGGTGGCAAAAATGCGCTTGTTTCGGGTGCAGGAATATTTAAGTTTTGCTTATTTGTTAGGTTTGCTGGGTATGTTGAGCCATATCATTCTGGAGGCATCGAGATGAGGACGGATCAAGGTTCAAGGCAAAAACCGCGCATTGTATTTCTCTCATCCTTGCACCTTTAACCTTGGACCTCATACATGAACATTGAACAACTGGATTTTTATAATCAGGCCATTTTATCAATGGCTGCCTTGGTAGGACTTACCTCGTTTCTGATGTATGTACTTATGAATACATTTGGTATTGGATTTGACGTTGACATTAGTAATGATCGAATAGTTGAAGGATTTAATGCCGGTGAATTCAATTTTAAACCAGTCCCTAGTTTTACACCCGTTCCTGGTTTTACACCTTGGCCAAAGGATCTGATTCGGCGCTTCAACATTTATCAAAAAACAATAAATGAAAACAA
>CAIKYI010000538.1 GCA_903831545.1 uncultured Methylobacter sp.
GCCTGAGACGGTTCGAAGCTATCAAAAGATTGTGAAAGCTGGAGATGTGGTGCTTGATATTGGTGCTAACATAGGGGCACATACTTTGTTATTCGCGCAGGCGGTTGGGACTCATGGGAAGGTCATTGCTTTTGAACCTACCGATTATGCTTATGCAAAATTGTCCAAAAATTGCTTGCTTAATCCCGGTTTAGCAAAACCTATCCAATGCTTGCAGTACATGCTCGTTGATCCGGAAATAGCCGGGAAGCCAACTCCAGGACTCTATTCCAGTTGGCCACTCAAGGAAGAAACGGGGCTGCACGAAATGCATCAAGGCTTACTTATGACTACATCAGGGGCTCAAGCCAGAACGCTTGATTCGGTGATTCTCTCTATGGATCTGGATCGAGTAGATTTTATAAAACTCGATATTGATGGCTTTGAATGTGGAATGATGCGTGGCGCGAACGAGGTTTTAAGCAACTGGAAACCGACGATCATTATGGAATTGTGCCCCTATGTTTTGGAGGAACAGGGTTCCAGTCTGAATGAACTTATTGAGCTACTTAGAAAGCATAGTTATGCACTTTATGATCTATCAGGTAAGCGGAAAATTAGCATGGACACCACCCAATTGCATAAGATGATCCCGAAAGGGGCTGGCATAAACATTCTTGCGATTGCTGATAGGTAGTAATCAGAAATGATAAAACTTCCTTCCACGGCCCGATCTAAGTGTGTCGCGCTATTTGTTGCAGCTATATTGTCTTTACTTTGGTTGTATGCGGAAGCTGTTCCAGAGAAACGTATTGTTACTCTATCAAGCGAAGATATTTTCCTTGATTCCGGTTGTTCTTATATTTCACGTCTGTCCGCAGGGATATCAAACCTGTTTGTGTCTTCAGTCAGCGACGGCATCGGAAATCCGGAGGGGTCGAGCGCCAAATTGTACGAGAATGCCAAATTACTGGGCCCTGCCCACACTCCTCATGCTACGATTCGTGGCGAAGGCGACGGGAGATTTTCTCATTGGGACGAGTCTATTTATTTTTCAGCCAGCGACTGTAGCAACCCCAAAACCAATGGCCGGAATTATTCTGTTGAATTGCCATTAAGTCCGAGTTTTTTTACCCGCGTGGTGGGTTGCGGGGCATTTTTAATGATGCTTGCTACTTTATGCTCAATCATTTACCCTCCGCCTAGAGTCTATTTAAACAATGTCGTTATGCCTTTTATCGGCGATACACTTAGGTCGAATGATGATTTAGGCTCATTACGTTCTATTGGTTTATTTGCAACTTTATTAATCTCGCTTCCTTTAATTTATCTCATCTGGTTGTGGAATTCTGGCGAGTCTGTTTCGCTGTCGTTGGCCGGTTTTTTTCCGATAAGTGATGCTTCAGGATATTGGACATGTTCAAACACGCTACTTGATTTCGGGAATTTTGGGAATTGGCCATCATGGGCAGAGTTCTGTCAGCGTAGACCCATTTATCTGAGCTGGTTGGCTGGTCTCATGGTAATCGGTGATCGAACGATTCATGGCGTCTTGGCTGTTCAGGTTGCTTTTGTTTCAATTGCTCTAGCTTTACTGGTACGGCAAAGCACTCGCCTGACTGGCTGGGCTGGTTCTGTTTTTCTGATCTTATACTTACTCATTTTCTTTAGCTCCAATGCCTGGCCATTGGTCATGACAGAGAATACAGGATTGGTATTCGGGTTGTTTGGTGTAGCCATTTTGTTGTCTGCAGCGGAAGATCTTTCATCAAAATTGCTTTTAATTGGTTGTGCATTAACATCTATTGCACTCAATGCACGAGCCGGTGCATTTTTTATTCTGCCGTTGCTAGTCATCTGGAGTGTTTGTGCTGCTGAATATGCCGGAAAAAGAAAATTTATTTGGGGTATCTATGCCGTAATTGGCTGTTCTATTGGTTTTTTATTACAGATAAGTATTGTATGGATTACTGGCGGGAACCCGGCTTCTTCACACAGTAGTTTTGCATATGTTCTCTATGGCCTGTCTGTAGGCGGGAGTGGGTGGCAACAGGTTTTAGTGGATCATTCTCAGGTGCTAAATCAAGCGGTCTCAGATTCAGGAGCCGCAAAAATGATTTACCAATGGGCGTTTTCGAATATTCTCAGCAACCCTTTAGTGTTTCTTAAAGCGCTACTGAAAAGTTTAAGCACTTACCTACAACTTGTTCCCACTGGACATGATGATGGGGTACCCACATATTTTGCACGGCTAGCAACATGTCTATGGTATTTGGGATGGATTCCGATATGGCAGCATAGACGAGAGCCAAAATATCTGTTGATTGGATTTGGATGTTTAGGTTCAGTTCTTTCTGCCCCCTTTTTGGCGGGAGATGGAGGGCAGCGTGTTTTTGCGGCGGGACTGGCATTTGACGCGCTACAGATTAGTGTGGGCTTAACTTGGGTTTTGCCGATAGTCTTTCAGCGAGTAACAAAATGCCATTTGGACCAGTACAATGTAAGCCCACAAAGCAGATTACCTGATTTATTGTTCGGATTATTGCTGATTTTTTGTTTTGTCGTTCCTTATATGCATCGATTTCCGGTGCATCGCAACTTGGTCATTAAGTCACCGTTATGCGCTCAAGGAAGTCATTCAGTTTTTACCAAGATTGGTTATGAATCCATACTCATGACCTTGACCGAATCAAAAGCGCCATACGTCTGGAAAGGCGAGGTAAACCGGCAGGATTTCATGGAAGGCCTACCTGTGCATGCATGGTACACGGAAAAACTTAAACAGTTTAACGGCAGGAGCATTATTCTGGCTAATCAAATTAACCACGATGGAAATGCCTTCGGTCCAACTATATCTTACTTTATTTTTTCAAATGAAGACCTTTCTCAATTATCAGGCAAGACCGTATTTATGTGTGTTTCACAAATGTCTAATATGAATATATTTAGTGCCACGAACTGGAAAATAGACTCAGTTAAGGTTGTGGAATGAAATATGCTCGATTGAACCTGTTTTTGAAAAAAATATAACTTTTCCCACTGGATTTTCTCAATGAAACGACCGATTGATTTTATAGTTTTCCCCGCGATGCGATTTATAGAACGCTTGCTGTTAATCATTACGCAGATGGTAAATGCGTCTGGATTATTAGACACTGCAATGGGCCGTAGAGGCTTTTTAGCAGCCTATCGGATTTATAAACGACTCACTGACTGGCAGATACTCTTTTTGCTAAATAAATTTGTACTGGAAGGGAGTAACGTAATCGACGTGGGTGCCAACGTGGGCGTCATTACCTTGTGGGCAGCAAAATGCGTTGGCGAGAGCGGCCATGTTATCGCAATTGAACCTGAACTAAAAAATATCCTGGCACTAAGAGATTCCATAAAAACATCAGGAATGAAGGATCGAGTCCTGGTATACGAGGCTGTTGCCGCTGATGTTCGGGGAACCCTTAAGCTGCGTATTAACCGGGCACATCCGGCAGACCATCGGATTGATAATGAAGGTGTGCCGGTCCAAGCCTTGTCACTTGACGAAGTTGTAGATTCGCTGGGTTGGACAGCAGTGGCATTTGTCAAGATTGACGTCCAAGGCGCAGAACCGCTCGTATTGCAGGGCGCTAAGAATTTATTACGAAACATGCGACCCGTGCTATGGGTTGAAATCAGCGAGTTTGATTTGAAGAGATTTTCCTCTACTCCTCGGGAAGTATTGGATTTTCTGCAAAGTTATGATTTTATACCTAACTTACTAGATGGCCGATTAATAAGACCTGCCACTTATGAAGATATTATGTTTCGCCTTGCTAAGAGAGGCTATACCGATGTCTTGTTTATCCCTTCCGAGCACATAATTTAAGTGGTTATTAAATGACTAATGTTTTTCAAAAAGAATACAGTGCCTATCAAGAAGCTCGGCGTAATGCTTGGCGTAAAGTTGAGCAATCACCTAATAGGTCATGGAATGTCCACTATAAAACCAGATTACAAATCACTTATCGCCACCTGGTTCCAGAAGGATCTAAAGTCTTGGAAGTGGGGTGTGCCCGTGGTGACCTACTTTCGGCACTAAAACCATCAGCAGGGGTAGGCGTTGATTTTTGCCCGGAAGCATTAGAAAAGGCACGGGCAGCTCATCCTCATCTGGAATTCCTGCTCGCAGACGCGCATAACCTAGATCTCGGTACCAGAACATTCGATTACATCATTGTTTCCGAATTGGTAAATGACCTCTGGGACGTGCAGGCGATGCTTGCCCAGTTACAACCCTATTGTGCATCGCATACACGATTGATTTTCAACTTTTACAGTCACTTGTGGGATATACCCCTGCGATTTGCACAAAAAATTGGCGTTGCTACGCCGTATCTTCCACAAAACTGGCTCACGCGGCACGACATGGCAAATCTTTTGGAGATTTCTGGTTTCCAACCCTTGAGAGAATGGCAAGAGGTCATCGCACCACTTCAGATACCATTTTTAACTAATTTCGCTAACCGCTACCTGGCAAAAATATCGCCCTTCCGCTTTATAGCTATGGCCAATTTTATGCTGGCCCGCCCTTTGCATAAAACGATACCACAGAATCCAACCGTTTCAGTTATTGTGGCTGCCAGAAATGAGTCGGGGCATATTGAAGAATTGATGGCGCGTATTCCTGAAATGGGCGGGGGTACAGAGATTATTTTTGTTGAGGGCAACTCAACGGATGATACCTACGAGGCCATCGAGAAATCTATTGCCGCTCACCCTGAGCGCAACTGCAAGCTATTGAAACAGCGTGGAAAAGGCAAGGGCGATGCGGTTCGCGCCGGCTTCGATATCGCCAAAGGTGATATCCTGATGATACTTGATGCCGATATTACGGTGCCACCCGAAGATCTTCCACGGTTTTACCAACTGATGGCGAACGGCTCTGCTGAATTTGTCAATGGTGTTCGTTTGGTCTACCCCATGGAAGATGATGCCATGCGCTTCGCTAATTTGCTTGGCAACAAGTTTTTCTCGTGGGCCTTCAGTTGGCTACTTGGTCAGCCGATACGTGACACTTTGTGCGGTACAAAAGTTCTATGGCGTAGCGGCTATCAACGCATTGCCGATAACCGTTCATATTTTGGTGACTTCGATCCATTTGGAGATTTCGATCTTCTTTTTGGTGCAGCACGGCTCAATCTTAAAATCATGGAAGTTCCGATACGTTATCGGGCGCGGCGCTATGGCGAGACCAACATTTCCCGATGGACTCATGGGTGGCTACTTTTGAAAATGGTTGTTTTTGCAGCACGCCGTATCAAGTTTATCTAACTGATCCTAACAATGAGCATTCTTAATAAAATATTGGGGCATCCTTTAACACGCGGGTTGTCTGTAGACGATCCGCGCACGACCCTGCTTAGACAGAGTATCATCCAGGATAAAGCTTTTTTACGTGCGCTTTATGAGGAATGGTATGAGCGGATTATTGGCGCTTTGTCCAACAAGAATGATGTGCTTGAGCTAGGTTCAGGCGCAGGCTTTTTCCAATTTGTTCTCCCCGAAGTAATTACCAGCGAAGTGTTTGAAACGCCGGGGGTCAAATTAATCGCCGATGCCTGTGCTTTGCCATTGCCAGATCATTCTCTTGATGCCATTGTAATGACCGATGTGTTTCATCACATTCCTGATGTGGGTCGTTTTTTTCTGGAGGCAACACGCTGTGTTCGTCCTGGAGGAAAAATTGTAATGATTGAGCCATGGCGTACGCCATGGTCTGAATGGGTTTATACTCACCTTCATTCCGAACCTTTTTATCCAGATAGTGGCTGGGAAATTCCGAGTGCCGGCCCCCTTTCAGGAGCAAATGGCGCACTACCGTGGATCGTATTTCAACGTGATAGAGCCTTGTTTGAAGCCCAGTATCCACAATGGCGCCTCAAAAATATCGAACCGATGATGCCCTTCTCCTACCTGCTTTCCGGCGGGGTTTCCATGCGCAATCTGTTACCAGGCTGGATGTATCGTCCAATTCGTGTCCTGGAACGGGCCTTAGGTCAAAAACAATGGGCTATGTTTGCCTTGATCGAACTAGAGCATGCCTCGTGAGCAGGCGTAACTGGAAACATAAAACCGCAATCGGCGCAGGATTTGTGCTGAGCGGATTTTTTCTCTGGCTAGCTCTACTCCAAGTCGATATTGTGAGTCTGGGCAAAGCTTTTGCTACTATTAAGTACATACCAGTACTTTTGTGTGCGGGCGCTATCTCGCTCGGGATCATGTTGCGGGCGTTAAGATGGCGTGTTATTGCCGGCTTTCCGACTACTGAGCAGCACAATTTTTCGCGCGCCACAAATATTGGTACCCTCGCCAACCTGCTTTTCCCGGGTCGTGCCGGTGAGTTTATTCGGGTGATTACACTTGCAAAGTTATCGCGTTCTTCGCTTCCTGGACCGCTGGCAAGTGCATTAATTGACCGTCTGATCGATGCATTTGTTCTTCTTGCCAGCGCTTCTGTGCTTTATTGGCTTTTTCCTATTAGCACCTTAATCGATAAATGGCTTACAGTCTTTTTGATCGTGGGCTGTATAATTACCCTGCTTATCGTTTTTTACGCAAGAAGTTCAGGCATTGGTGAAGTTCTGATTGCTAGGCTGACCCAGCGTTGGCTCCATCGTTGGCCGCTAAAGCCTGAAATTTTTCTGACTGAACTTCGTAACGAATTTCGCCGCCTGCTAAGTAGTTGGTTAAGTATTGAACTGATGTTGCTGGCGGCTTTAATCTTGCTTATCGACTATGGTGCTATCGCCGCTTTGCTTCAGGCATTTGCTCTGTCCCTGCCTTTTGAAGCGCCCTTGTTGCTTTGGGTGTTTTTGGCCGCAGGATCTGCATTGCCTTCTGGGCCTGGCTATGTCGGTGTGTACCAAGTGGCAGCCGTATGGGCGCTGTCGCTTTTTAACGTTTCTGCACCCACTGCCGTCGCCATTGCGACTGTTCTGCAGATTACGACACTTGCTGTGGCCATTGTCATGGCAGGTCCAGCGGCTTTGGGCGTTTCAAACGTATTTGGTTTCAGAAAAAAACAGCTTAATAGAGAGAAAGTCAATTTGAATCGTTTTAGTATCACAACCGGCATCCGCAGTCTCTACGCCAACCGTAGTCTGCTACGCGCACTCGTAAAGCGCGATATTGAAACAAGGTATCGCGGAACCCTACTTGGCTTTCTATGGGCTTTGGTTTATCCACTCATGATGTTGGCTGTTTATGCTTTTGTTTTTGGTGGGGTATTCAATGCACGCTGGGGCAGCGGCGGCGACATGAAGGATTTCGTGCTAATGTTGTACTGCGGTCTGATTGTGCATGGCGTTTTTTCTGAAACGTTGACTCGATCACCTGCCGCCGTTCTGTCTAATCCCAGTTACGTCAAAAAAGTGGTTTTTCCGTTAGAACTCCTCCCATTCAGCCATCTTGCCTCGGCGCTGTTTAATGCACTGGTGGGTTTGGGTCTGTTGTGCATCTTCTTGCTTATTCAGCGCCACGCTATTCATATAACTGCTTTGTTTATCCCGCTAGTGTTAATGCCGTTGCTGCTATTGACGGCTGGTTTGGCTTGGTTTCTTGCAGCGCTTGGTGTTTTCTTCAGAGACGTTGGACAGATGATCGGGGTGGTAATGTCGGTGCTTCTGTTCCTGAGCCCTGTCTTTTATCCGGTATCGTCTACCTCCGGACTAGCTCAGAAACTTATCCATGCTAATCCGCTGACTTACCCCATTGAGGAGCTTCGGGCCGTTTTAATAATTGGCATTCAACCGGACTGGCTACACTGGTTGACTTATACCTTTGCCGCCATTCTCGTGGCTATTTTTGGACTCTGGATATTCCAGAAATCCCGACCAGCATTTGCGGATGTTATCTGATATGAATACCAAAATAACACCGCCCATCCAGCTTGAATCCATAAGCAAGTGCTACCGGATTTTTCAAAACCCACAAGATCGCTTTAAACAGGCACTGCTTGATCGCTTTCATAATACACTGGGAAGGAAGATGGTCAGTCCGTTATATCGTGAGCACTGGGCGCTCAGCGATGTCAGCTTCGAACTGCAACCCGGCGAGGCCGTTGGTATTCTGGGGCGCAATGGCGCTGGCAAAAGCACGCTCTTGCAGATTATTGCCGGAACGCTAGAGCCAACCAGTGGTAATGTAAAAACCAGCGGACGTATCACCGCTCTTCTGGAGCTGGGTAGCGGGTTTAATCCCGAATTTACTGGCCGGGAAAATGTTATTCTGAATGGCCAAATCCTTGGATTATCACGCGAAGAGATTCTTAATAAATTTGACGACATCGCCAGCTTTGCGGACATTGGTGATTTCATTGATCAACCAGTCAAAACTTATAGCTCAGGGATGATGATGCGGTTGGCGTTTTCAGTGCAAACTGCACTGAATCCCAGTATATTGATCGTCGATGAGGCGTTGGCTGTGGGAGATATATTTTTTCAAGCAAAGTGTATGCGTCGACTGCGACAAATGAGGGATGGCGGAACCACTACCCTATTTGTAAGTCATGCCCCAAATATGGTGCAAGAATTTTGTACGCGAGGCATATTGTTTGATAACGGACGCTTAGTTGCTGATGGGCAACCGAATGTTGTTGTGCATCAATACATAGATTTGATAGCCAAAAAGCAATTGGTTGACATCAATATTAACACATCTGTACTGATGTCAGCAGCATCTTCTGGGGCTGAAGAGTTACCTCTTAATAGTATCAAAGGCAATAATGTATTGTTGCCGATTCAAGAAAAAATGGCTTTCATGGATAAAGAATTGTTTGACCGAAATGCCAACGAAAACCGAACGGGAAATAGAAAGGCTGAGTTTGTAAATGTTGTCCTAGTCGATGTGCAGGGCAGGGTTTCAAATACCTTTGGCTTTGGTGAAGATGTGACATGTCAAATGGTTGTTCAAATTAATGCTGAGTTAAGAAACCTATGGATTGGTTATAAGATACGTACTGTTACAGGTGTGGATATTATCCATGCCGACTCCAGTCTTTATGAGCAACTTTCTTACCCTTTTGTGAGAGGAAAAACTTACCTTATTCATTGGCGCTTCAAGATGGGTCTAATGCATGGCGCTTATACATTAGGGTGTGCGATAGGATTACCAGATCCTCCTGTAGGAATTGAGCGAATTATGGAATATGTTGATATTGTAAATGTCGCACAAACATTCGCTGTAAGAGCAAGAGAGGATGGAATGATTGGCGGAACTGCTGTTTGGGATAACAAATTAAAAATTACGGAGCTGAATTAAGTGACAGAAAATAAGTTAATTGAGATATGTGAGAAATATAAATCTGACAGTGTAAATAAAACAAGTTGTTGTCCAGTTTGTAATGGTCTAAAAATATCGCTGTTGTCACCTTCTTGGAAAAGATATTACAATGAAAAAGAGTTTTTTCTCGCTGAGCGCGAATGGTTTGCCAGTTGCGACAATTGTGGAACTATTTTTCGTTATCCACTGCTCTCCTATGATGACTACAAGAAATACGGTGAGGACTATTATAACCAAGTTAATCCAGGTCAGAGTGTTGAAGAGCATGCCATTTGGCATTTTGAATCTTTCCAAAAGCCAAACTACGATTCACTTCGATCATTTCTGAACAAAGAGATTTCACCGGCTGATGGAAAGCGATGGCTAGATGTTGGATCAATCGGCTATGCCACAAGTTTTGACGAGTATGAATTTACGACTATCGAGCCGGATCAAAGAATTGTTGAACTCGGCAGAAAACTATTTAAACAGAGTTGGGCTAAGAGCTTGCTGGGAATCAAGTCAAGAATTCATTGCCATACAATTGAAAGTTTTGAGGACTCCAAGCTTTTCGATGGGATTGTTTTTAACAACAGTTTTTATTGTTTACCGTTTCCGATAGAGGGATTGTGCAAAGCAGCCAAGCTACTTCAAAAAAATGGTCATTTGGTAATTACGATATCAACTTATTTCTGCGATGCGGTTGCTGTTCGAACTGACGGGTTGTTGAGCCGAATGGAAGATGTGTTGCAGGGTGAAACGCTGTGGGTTTTTCATAATGCGAAGTCATTAGAATATCTATGTCAGCGAGCAGGTTTTGAATTGGTATCATCCCAGGAAATTATGGCTTATGGAAAGAAGACGATGCGTCTTTTCCACTTTAGGAAGGTCGCTTCTATTAGCCCGGACCCAATGCTCTTAATAGATTCCAAAAGCCTGATGCAGAAAAAGATCACGCAGTTATTCGAGAATTTCTCGGGTCAATCGATTGCTTACTTGGAGAAACACAATACCGAAAAAACTTTCTTCATTGGAACGTTGCCTATCTTACACGATATATCACGTATTTATTCTCTCCAAAAAATATCAGGATATGTTGTTTTTGACTCAGATTTGTCTAATTGCAATATTGATGGTATTATTTGCTACAAGTATTGTGCTTAAAAGTTTCTCAGGATCATTATATAGTTTAATTGCTGTCTGGGACTGTTTGTTCTTGTTAGTCCTGAAGTTTTCGATGTCCTCAGGTCTGAATGAGAAGTATGCA
>CAIKYI010000539.1 GCA_903831545.1 uncultured Methylobacter sp.
GCGATTGAAGACGAGCGATACATGGTCATCCCCGATGAAATCAAAACAGATCAACTTTGTTATGTGCTTAAGGTGAAAGGGGATTCGATGATTGAAGAAGGAATTTACGATGGTGATTGGGTGGTCATCGAGCAACGCTGTTATGCCCGTAACGGTGAAATAGTGGTGGCTTTAGTCGATAAAATTGAAGCAACCTTGAAATTTATTGAACAGTACCCGCATGAGACTCTGTTAATTCCGGCTAACTCTAAAATGGAAGCCATGCGTTTCCACCCAACTCAAGTTGAAATTCAGGGCGTATTAGTGGGGCAAATGCGCAGTTATCGTTCGTTATTGACTAAATAAAAAGGAAAATTATCATGAAAAGAAGAATTCACATGCGAGATCAAGTCGGTGCCAATAAAGTGGAAGAGATTATGCACCACTACGATAATTATCATGGTTGTTCGATGGAAATGTGGACGATGAAATTTATGTTAATCGGGGGGATTTTTTTACTGGGCGTGTATTGGTGATTTGCACTTGGAATGCTTAGTGTAAGTTAAGCTGCCATTGTTTGTGTCAAACGGATATTGGATTGATTTACAAACGGATAGTCCAGTCAGTGCCGACTGCAGCCGAAGCAAACAATGATGCTAAGGCTTGCAAAGGCGGTCTTAACTTAAGCAATCGACGGCGCAATCTTTGGTGTTTTAAGTGATTTCAATGTCATTAAGATAACAACCGGGGTCTTCAGCCCAAAAATTACCCGTGGTTTGGGCTGCCCTGACCCGGGTGTTGCCGTTGCAAATGTCTTGATAATGACAACTTGCACAGCGCCCTTCAAGTGGTCTTGGCTGTTGTTTTAGTCCCGCCATTAGTGGGTCGGTGGTATCCAGCCATATTTCTGAAAAGGGACGGTTTTTGACATTGCCCAGGTTGTCGATATTGGCGACATTGACACCGGAGCTGTTGCCGCCCCATTGTTGCAGCTTGGCTTTAATATGTTCGACTTGCCCAGGAAATTTTCGAGCGACCCAGTGCAAAAAGTAAACGGCGTCGGCATCGTTATTTCCGGTAACAAATTCTCGATCTTTGCCTTCTTTAAGCCAGGCGTAGCAAGTTTCAAACAGTAAATCCATGGTGTCGCGGGTCATTGCAAAATGAGCGTCATCTTTACGGTTCCTATTGCCGCGACCGCCGTAATTCAAATGTGATAAATAAAATTTGTCGATATTGTTGTCATCCATCAGTTGCAACAAAGCCGGAAAATCCTGGGCGTTATCCTGTGTTAAGGTAAAACGCAGGCCGACCTTGATGCCTTTATCAAGGCACAGATGAATGCCGGATAAAGCTTGATCGAAAGAGCCTTTTACGCGCCTGAACTGGTCGTGCGTATCTTTGATGCCGTCCAGACTGACGCCAATATATTGATAATTGATGTCAGCGATTTCGTCGATATTAGCCTTTGAGATTTTGGTACCGTTTGAAGATAGCGCGACATAAAAGCCCATGTCTCTGGCGCGGCGTGAAATGGCAAAGATATCGGGATGCAACAACGGTTCACCGCCGGATAAAATCAGCACCGGCACTTTAAACTCTTTAAGGTCATCCATGACTGTATAGATTTGGGATGTGGTTAATTCGTTCGGAAAATCAATATCCGTAGAAGTTGTATAGCAATGTTTGCAGGTCAGATTGCATCGACGAATCAAATTCCAGATAACCACCGGAGCTGCCGGTTTGCGTGCTGGTTTTAATGGCGTCGGATTTATCAGTTCCCGCATGTAGTGGCTTAGTCTAAACATAACTTACTTCTTAATCAGTAGCGGGATTTATAGCTGAACGAAAGCCGGTTTTTTTCAGGATTTTTGTACTGTACAAAACATCGCAACCCAGATTATTGTCGCCAATTAGTTCAGAAATTAGTTGAATCTGATGGTCGACGTCTTGTTGACTCTTGCCATGTACCATCGCAAACAGATTGTAGGGCCATTCTGGCAACCGACGAGGACGGTGATAACAATGGCTAACAAATTCAAGTTGCCCGACTTTTTGTCCTAGTTCATCAATCAGTTCATCGGGAATATTCCAGACGGTCATGCCGTTAAAGCGATAACCCAGTTTATAGTGATTTGGAACAGCGCCGATACGGCGAATGATGCCGCTGTTTTGCATGGCTGACAGACGCTGCATAACGTCCGTAGCCGTCAGAGCGAGTTGCTCGGCAAGCGTCTGATAAGGATGGGAAGTTAAGGGTAAACCTGCTTGGGTTGCCTGGATGATTTTATGGTCTGTTTCATCAATCATGGTCAGGCTTCAAGTTTCAGATTAACGAAATATTCTTTGATTTTTGGCATGTTATAGACAGTCA
>CAIKYI010000540.1 GCA_903831545.1 uncultured Methylobacter sp.
ATAAACTGGGTTCGACGTTTGGCCCGTGTATAACGTAAGCCGATATAAAAAATAAGAGGTTTAAACATGAAGCCTACAATCTAAAATAAAAAATATAACTATTCAGCAATCAGCAAAACAGCACGCAGCTGAAACAGCGCGGGCAAATTAATACTGGGAAAATATTACGGTAAAATATTGTTGTATGGGTCGATCAAAGCGGTTAACCATCCGCTGGCTACACTCTAATTTACAAAGACATTAAATCGTTGCCCTATGCCCTATGCCCTATGCCCTATGCGATTTGTTCTGCAGTTCTTTGCAGCGTGCACAAAAACCATACAAGTAAAGACTATGATCGGTTAATTCATAACCTAATTTTTGTGCAATTTCTTTTTGTCGGTTTTCTATAACCTCATCGGTAAACTCATCGACTTTGCCGCACTGCATACAGAGGATATGATCATGATGAGTGCCTTTATCCAACTCAAACACAGAATTGCCACCATCAAAGTGATGCCGATTTACCAGACCCGCCGCTTCAAATTGGGTTAAAACACGATAGACTGTTGCCAGGCCGATTTCTTCATCTTCACTCAGTAGAATTTTATAGACCTGTTCAGCCGTTAAATGACGCTCATTAACCTGCTTTTCCAGAATTTGGAGAATTTTGATCCGAGGTATGGTTACCTTGAGACCCGCATTTCTTAAATCATGAGTTTCCAATAATCATCTCCGTTTATGCCTTCGTGCAGGCAGTTTTATAAACAACCCAAGCATTGTAGCCTTTTTTTGGCTGATTGCGCATGACAGTTTTATAGGATAATTCTTTAACATCCTGTATGATTTTAAATTTTAAACATATTCGCAGCCTCAAATGAGAAAGCCGCTTTTCGATATAAACCTAAAAAACCGCTTCATGTCCGGCATCCTTGCAGTCCTGACCAGCCTGACACTCGCTTCCTGTACCACCATTCTAACCAACATACCCGGCGTTTATACGGCAGATGTCCAGCAAGGTAACATGGTTGATCAGGCCATGATTGACCAGCTCCGACCCAGCATGAACAAACGTCAGGTGCTTTATATACTCGGCTCACCGATGTTGGTTGATTTTTTTCATCAGAAACGTTGGGACTATCTGTATTCTGCGCAAATTGACGGTGGTGACCGACAACAAAAAAGAATTTCATTATTCTTTAATGGCGATCAACTTGTCGGCGTTCAAGGTGATTTTAAACCAAGCTCGGTTCCTGTTATTAAAGCATCGGAAGAATCCACGGTCGATGTTCCAAAGCGTGATCTTGAAAAAAGTCTTTGGGAAATGATCACAGGCCTGTTTGGTTATGAAGGTATTGAAAGTGCTCCCAAATCTAACAAATCTGACGCAAAACCAGCACCGGGTTCCGCAGCCGATCAATTACCACTTTAACGTTTTGCACTATTAAACTGGCTTAATTCGCCTATACCACGTTTAACCATAAATAAATGGAAAGGCAACCTAATGCAGATGCTTTCAGCCAGACATAGCGAAAACCCTAACGTAACACTTTTGCTTAAGCATATCCCGCCTGTCCAGGACACAGTTCCATGCCTGACAGTATTAGAAATATTCCAAAAAAACCCGCACATATTCGCTCTCCCTGTGATTAATAATGAAAATATTCCATTAGGAATAGTTGATCGCAAAGATTTTATCGAAACCTTTATTAAGCCTTTTTCCAAGGAAATTTACGGAAAAAAGAATATTTCGGACTTTATGAATAAATCTTCCATTATCGTTGATAAAGGCGTCACTATTGACGATGTCGCCAGAATCATCGTTGATGCCGGTATGCAGCACATGGTGAGCGGCTTTATTGCTACCGATGAAGGGCAATACGTAGGCGTTGCAAATGGCCTTGATTTGTTAAATGAAATTACTCAGCGCAAACAAGCCAATCTGTTTCACCTCGCTCATTACGATCATCTTACCAATCTACCCAACCGCCTGCTGTTCCTGGACAGATTGAATATGGCGCTCATCGAATGCCGTCGTGAAAAAACGCAATTAGGCCTGCTATTTATCGATCTGGACAATTTCAAACATTTTAACGATTCAATGGGGCACGAATTTGGAGATAAACTGCTCCTCGCAGCAGCGACTCGTTTGTTAAATTGTGCACGGGAAAGTGATACTGTCGCTCGCCTATCGGGCGACGAGTTTACGATCATACTGGAAAATAAAACTTGCCAAAACGCTTTGATCGCCTTGTGTAACCGCATCGTGGAATCGATGACCAGGCCTCTACTGATCATGGGGCGCGAAGTATTCATCACGGCCAGCATAGGCACTGCAATGTATCCCGACGATGACACCGAGTCAACCGGACTGCTTGCAAAAGCAGATGCCGCCATGTACGAAGCCAAACGCAGTGGGCGCAATACTTTCCGGAATTACGTTCCAGGCATGAAAGTCTATTCGCTTGAACGAATGACGCTGGAAACAGACTTGCGCATGGCCCTGGAACGTAATGAATTCGAATTGTTTTATCAACCCCAGATTGAGCTATCTACTGGAAAAATAGTCGGTAACGAAGCCTTAATCCGCTGGCAGCATCCGGAACGTGGACTACTATCCCCGATACATTTTATTGAGATGACCGAAGAAACTGGGTTGATCGTTCCTATCGGAAAATGGGTTCTTCAGGAAGCCTGCCGCCAGCATATGAGCTGGGTCGAAAATGGACTTGAGCCTTTGCCCATATCGGTCAACATTTCCGCAATGCAGTTTTATCAAACCGAATTCTGCGAGATGGTTCGCTCCATCATCACAGATAGCGGTATGCAGCCCATTTTTCTTGAACTGGAACTTACCGAAAGCCTGTTCATGCATGACGTTGATGTGGTGCTTAAAACTTTGCACGAATTGCATGACTTAGGCGTAAAACTGGCTATTGACGATTTTGGAACCGGTTATTCAAACCTGGGTTATCTGAAAATGTTTCCAATTGACAGACTGAAAATAGATCAATCCTTTATACGTCACCTTGAACGCGAACCTGTCAACATAGACATTGTTCGAGCCATTGCCGCTCTTGGTAAAAGTATGTCGCTGGAACTGGTTGCAGAAGGCGTTGAAACTGATAGCGAACTGGCCTTGGTGAAATCCAGCGGCTGTGAATTTGTCCAAGGATACCGTTTTTCAAAACCACTGCCGGCAAACCAGATTGAACAATGGATGAAAGAAAGATTTCTAAATCCGGCGCTATATTTAACCCCTAATTAAGCCTGTAGAGCGAGTCTTGGAACTTAAAGCAAACAGGGCAAGCCCTACAGCGATTAATGTAATTTAATCAACCAAGGTATCTGTAATATAATATTTCCATGATCCTTAACTTCAACATTCTTAAAACTAAAAACTGGATAGCTATTTATGACCCTACTTGAAATTATAACCGTCCTCATTATCTTGGGGATAACAACACAAATTTTTTTAAACTTTCGTAAAAAAAACTCTGAAAAAGATATATCTTTAAGCCAAGCTAAAGTACAAAAGCCAGAGTCAAAGCCGACAACAGACCATGAGTCAACTGCAAAACCACAATCACTCGAACCGGCCATCAGCGTTGCTAAACCTGAGCCAGTCGTTACTATAAAGCCCTCCGAAAAACCGCCAGTAGATGCGCTTGAAGTTTCGATCACTGAATATAACAGCCTGATTCCTGAAGACTCAATACTAAAAAGGCATTACCTTTCTCATTTGAGCAGCCTGATTGAGGCATTGTCACCACCAAGACCTACTGACTCAGTTTTAAGCCGTCACCATGACGCAATACAGGCAACAAGACTTGTGCAGTGTACTATCGATCAAAAAGCCTATGATCAACTGCTCAATGAGTACGAATACAGTAAATCGTTTACCTTTTCAGAAGTTTCGGCGCAACCAAAAGAATTTTTAGTTGAGGTTCCTTGCTCTAATATAATTCCGGAAGACTCAATCCTGAAAAGACATTATCTAACCCATATTTCAAGTATGATTGAAGAACTCGGAACCATACGGCCTACAGACTCCGTTTTATGCCGTCATCACGACGCCATACTTGCCGCTAAACTGCTTCAGTGCTTAAACAATAAAGAAGTAATGCAGCAACTGTTTGAGGATTATGAAAATCGAAAATAACGGTTCTGACTAAAGTAGTTATGGTCTGTTTTATTAGTGATTTTAAAGGATGGAATACTAACTTAAACAATTACGGTTATATAAAATTATTCGTAAACACTCAGCAGTCCCTAAAGGCCTTTTAGCCTGCAACTCCCGCTGTGCTTCCCCTTTTACCCAAAGGGGAAGCGAACCTTACAAGCATTCAAAAAGTAACACCTCTTTAACCGTAAGCATTATCCACGATGGCTAAAGCTCAATACGGATTCCAAGTTCAATCACGCGCTCAACAGGGATTTTGAAAAACTCAATCGCACTTGATGCATTGTGGAATAAAAACCTGAATAAAGGTCTGCGCCATTTAGCCATCGGACTTTTCTTCCTGAAAAACAGGCGTTCACTACCAATAAAAAACGATGTTTGTTTAAAATCGATATTTAAGCCTTCCTTAACACATTGCTCTAAGGCTTGCCTAACATCAGGACTTTGTTGGAAACCATAGTAAAGCTTGACCCGGAAGAAGTTGTGTTTCTCACCAAATGTACGTATTTTTATCCGATGACCAACATCAACATAGGGCTCATCTTTAGTAACAATTGTCAAGACGATTATTTGTTCATGTAGAACATGATTATGCTCAAAGTTATGTAAAAATACTTGAGGGACACCATGTAAACTCTTAGCCAGATAAACGGCTGAACCTTTTGCTATAACCGCTTGATGACTTAATATCTTATCTTCCAGGTCTTCAAACAACATACGTCTTTCATCCATATGTTCGGCCAATAACGCGCGGCCTTTTATCCAGGTAGTCATCATTAAAAACAGCACAGACCCAATAACCAAAGGCAACCATCCTCCGGTCGGTATTTTCAAACTGTTAGAGGAAAGAAATAGAAAATCAACGGTAAGAAAAACCGTCAAAAAAGTAATACTGGCTAGAATTTTCCATTGCCAAAGCTTTTGAATAACAATAAACACCAAAATAGTATCAACAATCATGGTTCCGGTAACCGCAATTCCGTAAGCCGAAGCTAATGCTGAAGATGATTGAAAAATTAACACCACTACAAATACACAAACCATCAATATCCAATTGATGGCAGGAATATAAACTTGTCCTACTTCTCGCCCCGAAGTATGGAGAATATTCATGCGCGGGCAATAACCCAACTGTATCGCTTGTCTGGTTACTGAAAATGCTCCAGAAATAACCGCTTGCGAAGCAATAACCGATGCAAGGGTAGCCAAAAGTAATAGCGGATACATAGCCCAGGTTGGCGCAAGCAGATAAAATGGATTTTTCACCGCCTCCGGGTGTTCAAGAAGTAAAGCCCCCTGGCCAAAATAATTAAGCAATAACGCTGGAAAAACAAAACTGAACCAGGCATATCTAATAGGTTTAAGCCCAAAATGCCCCATGTCGGCATATAGCGCTTCCGCACCGGTTATTGCCAAGACCACCGCTCCCATAATTAAAAAAGCATGCCAACCTAGTTCCACTAATAAATGAAACGCATAGTAAGGATTAACTGCTGCCAATACGGAGGGGTCATGAATAATATTTTTGACACCAAGACCACCCAAAGTAACAAACCAAAGACACATGATCGGCGAAAACATTTTTCCTACAGTTCCCGTCCCTTTTGCTTGAACAAGAAACAGAGCAATAAGTACGCCTATGGTAATCGGTAATACATAATGGCCTAAAGAGGGCGCAACGATTTGTAAACCCTCTACTGCACTTAAAACTGAAATTGCAGGGGTAATAATGCCATCACCGTAAAACAGGGCCGCACCTAGCAAGCCGATGGTAACAATAAAGCCAGTTTTTTTGGGGTCACCGGTTGCACTTTGTAGAGCAAAAGTCATTAGCGCCATGATACCGCCCTCACCTTTATTATTAACACGCATAATAAAAGTGGCGTATTTAATTGCTACAACCAATGTTAAAGCCCAAAAAATGAGAGACAGTACGCCTAATACATGAAGCTTATCGATAGGTAAATGGCTGCCAAAAATCTCCTTAACTGCGTATAACGGACTGGTGCCAATATCACCAAATACTAC
>CAIKYI010000541.1 GCA_903831545.1 uncultured Methylobacter sp.
CCGATACCTACAAAGCATCATCGGCCGGCAGTTTGTCGCTTATTGCTGATTTAGGCTCTATCAATCTGGCATCAGGTTCTAATATCAATCTGGCAGGTGGCTTGATTATCACCAACACAACTAATGGTGTAACCAGCCAAGTGAGTAACGCCGGTTTGCTAACGGTTAGTGCCAGCAAGGGGCTATTTAACTGGGACGGCATTATCGATGCCAAAGGTGTCAGCGCAACCGCACTTGACCTACTTCAGGGCCGTTTCCGGCTAGATACTGAAAGCTTTGGTAATGGCGGATTTTCTGTGCTCAACAATAAGCTAGCTACAGCGGGCTTTACCGAAGAGCTAACCTTGGAACAGCGTAACGGTGATGTAACAATTGCGGCGACTGATAGCGTAATTGCGCATCAGTTTCAGCTCAATGCTGATCAGGGTAATGTATTAATAGACGGCAGCATTGATGCGTCCGGAACCAAGGCAGGAAACGTTTCCATCTACGGCAGAAACGGCATATCTTTGGGTGCTAGCGGTGAAATTTATGCTAAAGCCACGGCAGCAGGTAACGATGGTGGTAAGGTTACACTGGATACTGTGCATCGTGACGATACAGGTTCAGGTTTGATGGATTTATCAGCTGTAGGCGGCTTGGTTGATGTTTCAGGTGGTGTTGGTGGCTCAGTTCATTTACGCACAGGTCGGGATGCTGCTAACAATGTTAGTATCTCTGCAATCAATAGCAAAATACGGGGCGTTGATCCGTTGCACATGGCTTTGGAAGCGACCCGCGTTTACGACAACCAGACATCGATTACTACCGCCAAAATTAATACCTGGAACACTGAGACGGCTACTTTCATGTTCCACAAACCCTTGTTGACCAATAACTCCGGTAGTGTGATTAATATTTTGCCGGGTATTGAAGTTCGCAGTAATGGCGACCTCACGCTGACGAATAAATGGGATTTCATGGACGGCAGCTGGTCTACGCTAACTTCGTCCTGGAATTCGAATTGGCGTTATGCCGATTCATCCGGTTTCAAATCGCTACCCGGATTTCTGACATTGCGGGCAACCGGAAATTTAAATATCAATGCCAGTCTGACCGACGCACTTGCGACTACGCCAATTGTCGGTCAATCCGCTACACTACGTTCGCAAGACATGATTCAACCAGGTCAGTCTTGGAGCTATAACCTGATTGCAGGTGGCGATGTCAAGTTGGCTGATTCCTACAGCGGCCCAAATCCGCTAGCGGCAAGCGGTAATATAAAGCAACAATTGGTTGTCAGAACTGGAACCGGGGAAATTGATATCCAGTCCGGCAAAGATATTGTGTTAAATAAAGATGTAACAAATACTAATACATCAAATAATGCCGCAGCAATTTATACGATAGGCACCACGGCTATCTATAATCGTACGCAATTATTGGCAGGAACTATTCCCGGCATACCAGGACAGCAGCTTGGCGAAACACTTGACGCATATCTGGGGAGCCTGGCTCCGGTACAGTTAAACCAATTGTTACGTTATGGATTGTTGGATGAAAAACTCATTGGCGGCAGTGCGCCAAAAAACAACTATTTGTTTGCCGAATATCCAATTCACGGCGGTGACATAAAGCTGGCCGCATCAGGAAATATACAAGGCGCGCAAACCGGTCAACAAATGTCCGACTGGTTGGTTCGTGATAGCACTAAGCAACCCACTGCATGGGGCATTAACATTAGCGG
>CAIKYI010000542.1 GCA_903831545.1 uncultured Methylobacter sp.
AAGCTCACCATGAACGGAATCAACAAAATCAGCATGAACGGAATGCCGTTCGTCCTGAGCTTGTCGAAGGACTAAACCAGCACCGCACCCAATGGGACACCCATCCGCTGATTCGTCAATTTTTCGCCACGCAATTTAAACAACAACAGCCCAACGCGTTTCAACAGGCGCATCGTGTGTTGTTTGAATATTTTCAAACCGTTCCAGAAAAACACCAGCCCGACACCTTAGCCGAGTTAGAACCGCTGTATCGGGCAGTGCTGCATGGCTGTTTGGCGGGAGAATATACAAAAGCACTGAATGCTGTTTATTCGCAACGTATTTTGCGTGGTGATGAACATTACAGTTGGAAAAAACTTGGTGCGTACAGTCAGGATTTAATTGCCCTGTCGGCTTTTTTTCCACGAGGTTGGTCAGCCGTGCAAAGTTCTGGTTTATCAAAAGAAGACCAAGGGTATTTATTAGCCCAAACCTCACTTTATTTAATGTCCTTAGGACGATTAGCGGAAGCGGTTGCACCGCGTGAGGCGTGTATAAACTTGTATGAGAAATTGGAGAATTGGGAATATGCGGCAATTACTAATGGAACTCTCACTGACTTATTACTGCCTTTAGGTAAACTGGCAGCCGCCGAAACCGCCGCCCGACTGGCGATAGACTATGCCTTGCGGACTGAGAATAAGTTCAGGCAATTAGCAAGTTATAGCCGACTTGCCAACGTGTTACACCGTCAAGGTCAACTGAGTACCGCTCAGGAAACCTTTACCCGCGCCGAACAACTGCAAAGACAAGACCTGCCTGAAACCACTTATTTATACTCGATACAAGGCGCGTGGTATTGTGCCTTATTACTAGACACTGCTCACCAGCTTGAGGATTTAGCTGCGATTTTAACCAGAGCGGAACACGGTTTAAAAATTTCAACACGAAATAACTGGCTTTTGTCTATCGCTTTTGACCATATCATCTTAGCCCGCACTTATTCAGCCCTAGCACAAACCAAACCCGCCCTCGCTGCCTTTACAAACGCGATTCTGGCAATACAAAAAGCAGGAAAAGTTCAATATATGCCTGAATTCTACCTCGCCCGCGCCAACTTTCACCTCAGCCAAAACGAGTTAGTGAAAGCCAAAAACGATAGTGACACCGCCAACCAAACCATCACCCGTTGTGGTATGAAACTGTATGCAGTCGATGCCGCGTTGTTGCTAGGGCGTTATTATCTGGCAATACACGACAAAGCCAGCGCACAAAGCTATTATGACCAAGCTGAAATGTTGATTGCAGAAACAGGCTATCATCTGCGTGATAAAGATCTGATTGAATTAAAACGTGCGTTGTAGTTGGTAGTGGATTAAATCTGTTGTGCATGACTGCCAGTCCTTTAAAGGACTAGCAGTCATTTTTACCCCGTTTTCGGATTTTATCAGTGTTTGAAATGCAGCCTAAAGCTGTTGTGAATGTGTACTGAAAAGTGTTGACACATCAAGTAATAAAGGGTGTCAGTTAGCAAGAAGGTAAGGCATGAATTTGAGTATTGTCAAGTCAATAGCCCATGAATGAAAGGCTACTGACTGAAAGGATAAGTGCTATTTCTTTTTAGTGGTGGATTCAGGGAACATCTGGTTTTTTCGCTGCGTCAGCGGGTGGGGCTGCTTCTGAAACGGGGGCGGCAAGTAAAATATCGGCTTTATTTTTTTCGATGGTTTTAGCGCCAATGCCCGAAACGTGGGTTAAGTCTTCAAGGGTTTTGAAGTTGCCATTTTTTGCACGATAATCGACAATTGCTTGGGCTTTTTTAGGTCCGATGCCGCTGAGTGAGTTAGCGATGGTGTTAGCATCGGCGGTATTGACATCGACAGGGACTGCGAAGGCGTTAATTGAGAAGATGGCGATTGCCAATAGGAGTAGTGTTTTTATCATCAGAAGTGACCTTTGGGGATAACAGGAAAGTCAGTGTCAAACAAAACCTTATCGTTTGTCAACTAATTTTGGGAGTCATTGGATTTCTGATTACTTTTAGGCAAAAAAAAAGCCCAAGGGTTAACTTGGGCTTTTGATGTTAAGAGCTTGGCAATTCCCTACTTTCGCATGGCAAAGTGCCACACTATCATCGGCGCTAAGCGGTTTCACTTCCGAGTTCGGGATGGGATCGGGTGGTTCACGCTCGCTATGGTCACCAAGCAAACTGGTGTGGTCGTTATGAACACATATCGTGTCATCGACCGTCTTCAATAAACGCGGTTTAGGCGGTTATTGCTGGAAATCTGTAACATTGGTTGCTAGCGATAGCAGTTTTTGGTTTTTTGCTAACACGCAATCAGTTTGTTATCAAACGTATTGGGTGTTATATGGTCAA